>JBFHKI010000308.1:0-2599 GCA_041595415.1 Pseudomonadales bacterium
ATTAAGGAGTTATATCCATTTTTGTTTGGCCAATATGTACTGAGAATACTGAAGAGATGCCTACGCTTTTGATGTGCGATGCAGATCAGGGTGCGTCACCATCCGGAACGGCAAGCCCCAAACTGATATCTAGCAGAGAACATGGATCATCTCGTCACTGAGATTCACCGTAGTAGGAGACTCTATAAAACTTCGATTCCAGCAAATGTGAAAACCACATTCCTTCGTCGGCTATTTTTTTCTGGGCATCAGTTTTTGTAGGTAAACGCAAAGGCCAACCGACCATTTACGCGATCGAACAGAGCTGTGTCCCAAAAGAGATGGCTAAGCTTTATCCGGTTTGAGCAGACTCAGAATAGCTATTTGCCGGATTTGGTCTCACTGCGATGTGGAATCTCGTTTTGCTCTTGCAGCGAATGAAGTGCGAACTGTAGGTGCTGGTCCTGTGAATACAGCTTTAGTTTGTCCCGATGCGCGAACATCCCGCGCAAGACAAAATCAGCTGCTTGATGGATTTCTGTTTCAGGAAAAGTATTTTTCTGAGCACTGTTGGCGATCATATTCCCCAGCTCCTGACTCTGTTAGAGCCATTGATTTTTTATAGAGTCTAGGGCGAATAAGAAATTACCAGAACCTCAGCGGAGGTTTTAACAGCCTATATTCCAAAATTTATGCGAATATAAAAACAATTTTGTGACCTCCGTTACAAAATTGAACGGAACACTAAAAGCTTTCTCTGTATAGAAAGCAGCTTTGGGGAAATTATTCGTCGCTCTACAAATAACGGCTTGGAAGACAATGACCTGCAGAGGAAGCCTGTAATCATTCGCTGAGACAGGAGCCCCAACAACCGTGTCTACGCCACCCCAACTTTCTCCGGCCGATAACTCTTCCAACTCAGCGCCAAGGCAATCGCCGCAAAGAGCGTGTTCATAATGTGGTTCATACTGGCATCAAGATTGGGAAACTGGTTATCTGTGATAAGCATGGCCAGCCAGACACCCAAAGTCAGAAATGCCGAGCCTATTAACATGACCCACCAGGCCACCGGGGTGCGGATACTCTGGGGGCCATACATAAAAATACCGACCACAATGGTGATACCCAAGGCAAAAAATACTTCGCGAATGGCGTGAAACTGGGCATGGGAGCTATATAAAACACCAAAAAATTCATCGCTGAAACCATGGCCCCAAGTATGGTATAGCGAAAGGATCGTCCAATAGAACGAGACGGCCATTGAAACCTGTGCGATACGAAAAAGCATAGTTGTCCCCCTAGTTAGTACTTGCACTGATAATCGAGCGAGCAATCCGCAGAAAAACAGCCATCGGCTTCTGAGCTACCTGGTCAATATAACCCAGCATCACCCGGAATCAGAAGACGACAGAGGTTAATTCCTGGCAATACCTTCATCAGGGTTATACCACTCTGAGCTAGACTCGGAACGAATCAACTTTCCACAGAGGTGGTTATGATGATCTTTTCAAGAACTTTTTGCCCCGCATTGCCCTTGATTTCTGCGTTATCACTTTTATTCTTACCCCTGTCCTCCTGGTCCCATCACGGCTGGGGAGGTTACAACTCGGATATCGACACAAGCCTTGTCGTTACCGAACTACGTCTGGGAGGATCCCACGACCAGCTAACCGCGATTGACGAACAGGGAAATGAATGGGATCTGGTTTTGGCTCCACCCACGCGCAACCGGCGACTTGGATTCAACGAAACCACTTTATCCGTCGGCGACCAAATAGATTTGATTGGCCGCCTGCATCCTTCCAAGCCAGAGATAAAAGTGCATTGCATCTATATGTCTGCCGAGGTGCTCTATACCTATTATGACTACGACGGCACCACCAGTCTTTCCAAACACAGCAACAGGACTCAGTGTTAGCTAAAATTCACGCGCGCCAAAAAATCCTTACCGGCAGGGCTTTTTTGGCGCCTTGAAAGATCTCTTCGAACTCTGCCTGCCCATCACAAAAGAAACTTTTTATTGAATAATTCCCACCATACGTCGATTTGTGTCTAAAATATGGCCAAATACAAGTTAGGGAGGGGAAAATGAGGTTGAATATTTGGGTACTTTTCAGTGCCATGATCTTTTCACAATTCACACATGCTCATCACAGCGATGCCGGAATAGATGAATCGAGAGTTGTGGTATTGGAAGGTGAAGTAACCGCCTTCCTGTGGCGCCAACCTCATGTTTATCTGGAAATTGAGACGATAGACAACGGCCAACCGACAGCTTGGGACATTCAGTTAGTTGCCATAAATGTTCTGGCCCGTCAGGGCTGGAATCGGGATTCTCTGGAGCCGGGAGACAAAGTTATTGTTCGGGCATATCCCTCTGAAGACGGGAGAACTCACGGCAAGCTCGAATCCATACTAATGGCCGATGG
This sequence comes from Pseudomonadales bacterium, assembly GCA_041595415.1. Classification (GTDB taxonomy): domain Bacteria; phylum Pseudomonadota; class Gammaproteobacteria; order Pseudomonadales; family GM7GCV1; genus JABJGI01. The sequence goes on from JBFHKI010000308.1 coordinate 2,409, forward strand.
CTCACCTGTTGCAGTGAACCCTGAAACCAGTCTCGCCCAGCGAATACCGGCAGAGTCCATGCACGGCAAGTGGTCTGGCCGCAGCCCTGGCGAAACTGTGCCACGCATCGAAATTTTACCAAGCCCGTTGGACCTTTCCGATCAATCCAGAGATCGATCATGCAGTGGCGGGTTTGACTGCTCTTTTATAG
>JBFHKI010000309.1:0-2576 GCA_041595415.1 Pseudomonadales bacterium
ATACCGGCCACCCTTGAGAGTTTCCGATGGACCACTGGGGCAATCGGTAGAAACAGCGGGAACACCAAGCGCCAATGCTTCGGTTAACACATTCCCAGAGCCCTCCCAGCGCGATGAAAGCACAAAGAGATCCGCCTGAGCTATCCAATTGTAGGGATTTTCTTGAAACCCCGGCATGGCAACAGAGTCTTCAAGGCCCAGCTTCTGTACCAGACCTTCCAGCTCAGCGCGCTTGCCCCCTTCACCCAATATCACCAGCCGAGCCTCCCTGTTCTGGCGCAATAGAGCAAAGGCCTTCACCAAGGTGACAAAGTCTTTCTGCAAACTCAAACGTCCGGCACTGACAATTACCGGTGCCGACTTGTTTTTATACCATTCACAGTCAACCGGCAGGGAGGCATCAACAAACATTTGTTTGGACACAACCGGATTGGAAATCACTTTGCAGCGTGTTTCCGGTATGCCGGTAATCTGTCTGATATCCTCACAGACTCCCTCGGAGATGCCAATTACCTTATCCACCTTGGCGTAGATTCGGCGCATATTTACCAGTCGCGACCAGCGACTCAGGGTGGACTTATACTTTAGCGACTCGGACAAGTTAGTACCCAGCCGGACAACAATCTGCAAATCTACGCCGGCAATTCCACGGGCACATACAGCCGCTCGGCCAGCCCTATCCTTGGCGACCAGCATAGTTTGAGGCGCACTATCGCGCATATAGCGAACCAGTTCAGGTATAGCCGTCAGGGTATGTTCAGCCTTCAACCGAATCAAACGAACCTCTTTTGGTACATCCTTCAAATAGGGCCCTTTTGCACGGATCACCAGCAAATCCACCTCAACCCCTCGTCGAACAAACTCTCTAACCAACTTCATAACCATGCGCTCAACGCCACCCTGACCTGAAAAAGACAACAGCACCGCAAGTCGAGCAGGTTGTCTTTCTTTTCCAGCAGGGTGGGTAGCCGGGTTGTGTTTCAATGCGGAGGGCGGTTCTGACAAACTGTCGTTCAACTCATTATCTCTTTTCATGTTTAGATGGAAACCTGTCGCGTCCATATCTTATAGAACCAGGCGCTGCAGTGGTTATTTGTGTCTGGAAAAGCGGTAATCCGGTTGCATGTCAGACCTCTAACTCCAATACTTGCAACTTTGAAAGTTGACCGGAAAAGACAGATACGTGATGCACTCGCAATCCAAAATAGTTTTCGCACATGGATTAAAAAGAAGTGGAAACCACGCCGTGATCAACTGGATACTGGAGCAATCCGAGCTTGCCTTTTTCAACAACGCCATTCCTGTCAAAGCTATACTAAAAGGCAAAAAAAAATGGCCCCGGCAAAGCACCTACACACAATGGATAAAGTATCAAGCGCTTGCACAGTCTATCAAAAACTTTGCTCCTTCTATCTATAAAACTGCAGTGACGGACAACAGGGCGCTTGTCAGCTTCGAAGACATCGGTTTGGATTATCGGTTTTTTGCCCCCCGACCTGAAGGCTCCATTGATCTTCTTATCTTACGGGACCCCCAAAACCTCTTTGCCAGCCGCATCAAAAAGGCTTTCTCAAGAGAATGGCTGGAAGTCTACCCCCGGGAAAACAATAAGTTTATGCAACGAGCTACGCAACTGTGGAAACAGCACGCCAAAGAAGCTCTCGGACAGAGCAGTTTTCTGGAGAAGCCAGTGGTGGTTTTTTTTGATAGCTGGATAGGCAACGAAGATTATCGCCAAAATACTGCACACGAACTCGGGTTGAGCATTCATTCCGAACAGAGCCTCGAAAAAACTGCTCATTATGGCGGCGGCAGCTCTTTTTCCGAACAAGGTCATGACTCCTCAGCTGTAGAGATCCTCAACCGCTCAGCCAGCCTTGCTGGAGAGGAAGAGAACTTACTACATGAGATAATGCAGGACGAAGAATTAATCGAATTGCGTACCCAAATCATTGACCGCTTTGGCTACAAGGGTTCGTAATTTTGAACATTCTGATACTGAGATTAAGCGCTATAGGCGACATCGTAATGGCGTCACCACTCCCCGGAGCTATAAAAGCCAGATTCCCCCAGGCACGTATAAGCTGGTTGTGCCAACCCGAATGCAAAGACCTCCTGAGCGACCACCCCTATGTCGATGAAGTAATTCTCTGGCCGCGTAAAGAATGGCAACAACTTTGGAAAGAAGGTCATTATTTTCAACTCCACCGTAAAGTCCGGGATTTCAAAAAGAACTTGCGCCAGAAAAACTTTGATCTGGCGCTGGATCTGCAAGGCCTGTTGAAGAGCGGCTATCTGACTTGGCTGAGTGGTGCAAACAAAAAGGTGGGGCTGGGCTCTAGCGAGGGCAGCTATCTGTTTATGAACAAGGTACTGCCCAGAGATCAAGGAGATACCTCATTTATTGGCTCTGAATATAGGTATCTGGCATCGCAACTGGGTTACGAGACCTCCGAATTTCGCATGCAACTCGGTCTGTCCCAATCCAGCAACGAATCGACAACTACCCTGTTGAAACGACTTGGCCTCGAAGCCTATTTTGTTATCTGCCCTTTCACCACCAGACCCCAAAAACA
>JBFHKI010000310.1:0-2564 GCA_041595415.1 Pseudomonadales bacterium
AGAGTACCCAGCGTAGCACCATGCGCGAGTCTTTAATTCCGCTCAGCAGCATCTCACCAAATAGTTTCGGGCCATATGGCGCACTGGCAAGTGCGGAACGGGCTTCCGGCCAAAATCTGAATCCTTCCGGCAAGTCGGTTTTATTCTGGTTAGCCGGCAAAACCCCCTTGTTTGCCAGCGCATCAAAAATCAAGCCTGCGGTTATGGCAATAAGCATGGATAACAGAATAAACGCAAGAGTCCAGCCCCAGCCAATAAGCGCGATCAGAATCAGAGTGAGAGAAAAGGAGTTCCAGGGACTGGCAATAAGAAAGGCCATCACCTGACCCAGGCTGGCACCCCTCTCGTATAGTTTGGCACCCACCATAAGAATGCCATGCGAACAAAGATCCAGCATTACGCCGGCGGCCGTAGCGCGCAATATGCCATTCAACCCCTTGTTTGTGCCGAGAATGGACATCACAAATTCGCGTGGGATTTTGGATAATAAGGCAAGCATCAGTATGCCGATAACAACACCCCACCACATCGTATTGACCAACTCGTATACCGCCCCCGAAAGGGTTCTATACCAATCAGCAAAAACCAGAGACTCCACAAAAAATGCACTCTGCAGGTAAAGCAAAGCCACTCCCGCAAGCGAGAACCACAACAAATAATCGGGCCTCGATCGGACTGCATGACAGGAGGATTCCGCCCCGACTTCCTGGGTATCTTGCGGCTTATCTGGTTGATGGCAACAATTGGACATTGTCATTCCTCTCTCGCGGTTATTTCTTTCTTTCCGGCTTCTTCGTCCTGAAAACCTTCGATCAGAGCGCAAATAGTCTGGCTGCCAGGAGGCAGATCAGGTTTCGACTGCCAGTCATCCAAGGCATTTTGCATTCGCCGGTAGAGTTTCAGGCTTTCTTCAATCGCTTCACCCAGGCTCTCGACATTGCGCTGGACAATCTCCCTGACTTTTGGGCACGGCATTTCGCCAGATCTTGATATTTCAAGCAAAGACTTGATATCCGTCAGGCTGAAACCCAGCTGCTTGGCACGCAAGGCAAACCGCAGCGTCTGCACCTCTTTTGGCCCGTAATCTTTGTATCCGTTGTCCGCCCGTGCCGGTAGGACAATGCCTATTCGACTATAGTATCGAATGGTATCCGGGCTCACCCCCAACAGTTTTGATACCTGTGAAACTTTCATTTCACTCTCCTTTTACGCTGTCCTGTACAAATCAGGCCCAAAGCTTAAACCTGTGAGCAAGTCACAGGTCAAGCTCTGCTCTTTTCACAAACACCCCGACTAAAACCAAGCGCGAACCCCCAGCACAACCTGAGTATCTTCCACCGGCTGCCCAGACGCTTCAAACAACTCAGCGGTCCGGCCCGAGCGGCCTTTCCAGTTGATGCCGATATAGGGAGCGAACTCGCGCCGGATTTCATAGCGCAACCTCAATCCTAACTCTGCATCGGACAATCCCGAACCAATCTGCAAGGCCTGATCATCCTGAGAATAAAAGTTAAGCTCCAGCTCGGGGGAAAGAATAAGTTTTTGCGTAATCAACAGCTCATACTCGGCGGCAAGCCGCAGTGCCAAGAGTCCTGATTCAGCAACAAACAAGCTGGCTTCAGTTTCCAGAAAATAGGGCGCTAACCCCTGCCAGCCGATCACCGCCCAATGCCGCTTGGGAGAAGGCTCTATATCGGCGCGAACACCTATTTGAAAATCCCAGAATGAGGTAACAGCCTGACTATAGAGCAATTGCAACTCGGCTTCCCCGGTCTCGCCGTTCTCCCTGTCTGCATCCATTTTGAGCCATATTTTGTGCAGGTCGTGCCCCATCCATGTCTCACCCTCAAACACGAATGCGGAGTCCTCCTCTCCATAGGCTTTTTCGAAACGGTCCAGCTTGGCCATAAACAACAGGGGATCATCCCCTTCCATAGCCATGAGACTGGCTGAAGCACAGAGGGCCGTTATTGTCAGTACTAAAGTCCGGATAATGTCTTTCATCAGGAAGCCTCCACACGAACTTCACGCATCATGCCCGGCATGTGATAAAGCAAATGACAGTGATATGCCCATCGCCCTGGAGCATCTGCGCTAACCAGATAACTTATGCTTGAGCCAGGCTGAACCAAAACCGTATGTTTGCGTGGTATGTAGTCGGGCTCGCCGGTTTCCAACTCACTCCACATGCCGTGTAAATGCATGGGATGGGTCATCATGGTGTCGTTTACCAGGGTAATACGCAGACGCTCCCCGTAGGTAAAGATCAGTGGCTCCGCATCCGCAAACTTGGTGCCATTCATCGACCACATATATCGATTCATATTTCCGGTCAGGTGAAGCTGAATTTCGCGTTCTGGTTCACCTCTGTCCGGAGTTGGATTCAGGTTACGCAAATCTCCGTAAGTGAGTACTTGCCTGCCGTTATCACGCAAGCCAATTCCCGGGTCATGTAGTCCGCTCTGCAAAGAGTCCACTTGCATATCAGTATGCGGCCCCCGCTCGGAAGAGGCATGGACAATGGCTGCACTACTACCCAAACCGGCCCTGCCAAGAGCCTCCCC
>JBFHKI010000311.1:0-2509 GCA_041595415.1 Pseudomonadales bacterium
GATCAACGCCGGCAACCCCGACACCAGCGAAGAAAACTACCTCGAGGTGATTCGTAAAAAGACCGCGGTACTTTTTGCTGCAGCAACCCGTTGCTCAGCAATCTTATGCGCTGCAAACATTGAACAACAACAAGCTTTGTCAGCATACGGCCACCATCTGGGAATGGCTTTCCAGTTACAGGATGACGTTCTGGATTACACCGGCGACTCCGAGGCCATGGGCAAGAACCTGGGTGACGACTTGTCCGAGGGCAAGGCCACCCTGCCTCTGATCTACACCATAGCCAAAGGATCACCCACCCAATCAGATCTGATCCGGCAGGCCATAGCTGAAAAAGATACCAGCCAAATTGAAAAGGTTGCCCAGGCTGTTAGAGAGTCCGGCGGGCTACAATACACCGAGAAATGTGCCCGGACTGAGGTAGACCTGGCGATCCAATCCCTGCAGCAGCTTCCGGAATCGGACTATAAAAACATCCTTACTGATTTGGCCAATTTTGCCCTTGTCCGCCATTTCTAGCGGACAACGTAGAAGCGGTACTCACTGACAGATGGACCTCGGCAAGCTCATTGCTCACAGGAGCTTCAGGGCCTTTTTCATTGCCCAGTTTGGCGGCGCTCTCAACGACAACATTTTCCGTAGCGCCATCCTGATTCTTATCGCTTTTGAAATCAGCGAAAACGCGACCCAGACAGCACTGCTAAACAATCTGGCGTTAATTTTATTTTTATTGCCCATGATTCTCTTGTCGCCCATCGCCGGCCAGCTTGTTGAACGCTCCGACAAATCCACGATGATGCGCAAAAACAAGATTGCCGAGGTTGTTATCTGCACTTTGGCAACTTTGGCCTTTGCCATGCATTCGAGCATTTTTATGCTATTTGTGCTTTTTTTGCTCGGAGCGCAGTCCGCCATGTTCGGGCCGAACAAATATACTTTCTTGTCGCAGATCCTTCCGCACAAACAAATACTCGCCGGCAATGCTCTGATAGCCACCGGAACCTTTATCGCCATTGGCACAGGTGCTCTTATCGGCGGTTTTTTTGCCACCCTGGACAATATCTGGTTTGTCGCTGGCCCGGTGATGATTCTCACCGCCGCTATCGGCTACCGCGCCACTCTTGACTTTCCCAGTGTTGATCGCGGCAGTCCGGATCTTCAACTGGATACCCATCTTTTTCGGCAGACAATGAAAGGGGTGGAATTGGCCCGAAGCGATCGGTCAATCTGGGTTGCCATACTTGGTCTCAGTTGGTTCTGGGCTTTTTCCAGCGCTGTCCTCACACAGCTACCATCCTATACCCGCTTTGTACTTGGCGGCGATGCCCGCATTGCTGCCGTTTTAATCAGCATATATATTCTCGGACTTGGCTTGGGAGCATTTTTATCTACCCGAACCAAGGACCGACACACTGAATCAGGTCTGATCCCGCTGGCACTTATGGGCTTGATTGTCTCAGGATTTATCCTGGCTATCGACCCTCCAGCTGAAACGCAAATCCAAAGCCTGAGAGAAATATTCGACCATTGGAGCGGACAGCAAGCCGGATGGGGATTACTGCTGTTTGGCATATCTTCAGGGCTTTATCTGGTACCCCAGTACGCCCTTATTCAACAACGAACCCATCTTGGTTCACGAGCCAGAGTTGTTGCACTTACCAACCTTATCAATGCTCTTTTCATGGTTCTGGCATCTGTGTTGGGCCTTCTCCTATTGGTAGTCCTGCACTGGTCAATAAAATCCTATTTTTTACTCTACTGCTTACTGTCCCTGGCTGTACTCGGCAGACAATTCAAAGAGTTTGGACACGAATTCTGGCGTTTGATCAGCTTCGCCCTGAGCCGGGCTATGTATCGCATTCAAATGGAAGGGCTGGACAATATCCCCGCATCAGGGCCCGCGGTATTGGTTTGCAATCATCTGAGTTATGTCGACTCCATTATCCTGTTTGGAACAATTCGTCGGCGCACACGATTTATTATGGAGGATATCTACTACCGAATACCGGTATTAAACATTGCTTTCAAAGGGGCTCGGACTATTCCAATCAGCTCTCCTCTGAAAAGCAGAACAACTTTTCTAAAAGCAGAACAAGAGGCGGTAAAGGCCTTACAAAAGGGAGAGCTGGTCTTTATTTTCCCCGAGGGACAGCTCAGCCCTGAAGGACAAATGCTTCCTTTTAAAAGGGGTGTTATGCGAATTCTCGAGCGACAGCCTGTACCGGTGATTCCGGTTGCTATCCACGGCCTATGGGGTAGTTTTTTCAGTCACGGCGGAAAGACTGCCGCATTGAGGGGCATTCCCAGACTGCGATTACATCGACACCAAGTTTCCCTTTGTTTTGGAAAAGCGATGGAGAGTCAAGACATCTCTCTGGAAAACCTGGAAGAAGAAGTGGCGATCCTTTACTCAAAAATGGAGCCGAAATAGAAAAGGATCGATCAAACATCGACCCTTTTCCGGGAAACGCACTTTATTCGGCAGCTACGGACTCTTTGATCAAGGGA
>JBFHKI010000312.1:0-2495 GCA_041595415.1 Pseudomonadales bacterium
CCAGCTAGCCGGCCAATAGCAAAAACCTGTTTCATATGCAGACTTTGGCGGGCATCGATAAAGTACAGGCAGCGGTTCGCTTTCAGCTGCGAAACCCGGTAGCGGATTGCTGCAAGATCGCTGGTAGCGTATAGATAACCACCGTCAGCCTTTTGTACAATCACTGCAGAAGGGTTGCCTTCCTTATCGGCCAATTCGTCCAGATATACCACCTGTGCACCCTGATCCTCAACGGCAAAACCCCGGGCGATAAGCTCCGAAACCACCGGTTCCAAATCATCGTTATAGGCACTCTCACCCCGCACGTCAGCGCGCGTTAGGGAAACTCCCAACTTTTCGTAGTTTTCTTCAGCGTGGTTTAAGGATTCATCGATAAAGTGCCGCCAGAGAGCAAGACAGTCCGCATCACCAGCTTGTAGCTTGACGACGTTGGCACGAGCCATATCGGCAAAGGCCGGATCTAGATCGAAGTGTTCCTTGGCCTGACGGTAAAATACTTCAAGGTCGCTCAAGGCAATGCCGCTAGTGCTCTGTTCGCTTGCCTGATTTTGCTGCAATTCGGCGATCAACATACCAAACTGGGTGCCCCAGTCACCGATATGGTTTTGGCGGATAACCTTATGTCCCTTGAATTCCAGCGCGCGACATACCGCATCACCCAAGATCGTGCCGCGTAAATGACCGACGTGCATTTCCTTGGCCAGATTCGGCGAAGAATAATCGACCACAATATTTTGCGGCGAATCCGGAAGGTCAACCCCTAAACGTTCGTCATCCAGTATTTGCTGTGCAGCCTTGTTTATCGCCCGAGCATCCAGATGGAGATTGATAAAGCCAGGGCCGGCGATTTCCGCTTCGGCAATCAGCCCCTGCCCCAAAGGCAGATGCTCGCGTATCTTTTCAGCCAGCTGTCTGGGATTTTGTTTGAGTTGCTTGGCTGCAGCCATCACACCATTGACCTGCAGATCGCCAAACTCGGGGCGCGTGGACCACTGTAGACGCGTGGCAATTTCCGCCGTCAGGCCAGCACTGCGGAAAGCTTTTGTCACCTCCGCATCAACAAGATCTATTAACTTCATTCTTCCTGGCTTTGTAGTAATTCGCGCTCGCGCTCTATCAGAGCTGCAGCAACGTTAAGCATTTGCTGTTGGCTTCCCGTCATGGTGGAAGAAACTCGGTATTTTCCATTCACAACCAGTTCCGGTGTGCTGCGAGCGCCGTAGGCCGCAGCTCGGGAACGAGCCTGTGTAACCTGACTGGAGACGCCAAAGGAGTTGAAAGCACGCTGGAATGCCGTTTTATTTTGACCAAGGTCTTCCATCAAATTGAGAATAGCCTGCTCACTGGCCAATGGTTTGCGGTCCTTGTTCATCGCTTCAAATACCGCTTCGTGTATCTCATCCGTGATACCCAAAACAACAGAGGCATAGTAGATTTTGGCGTGAAGTTCCGCTGTCTCATTCCATGCCACAGGCACTCTCACCAGATTGACATCCTCAGGCAAGTCCGCGACAAATTCCTTTAACCGCGGCTCAAAATTGTAGCAGTGAATGCAACCGTACCAATAGATTTCGGCCAATTCGATTTTTTCGGGGTCATCGGTGGCTACCGGCCGAACCAGCGTTTGAAAATCAACACCATCCTGATATGCAAAGCCGCCGTTGGCGGCCTGTTGCTCTGTATCTGATCCGCAACCAGCTAGCAGAATTACCAGGGCCAGAAAAACCGTTTTACCTTTGCTAAACATTCTTGTTTCCCCCACCTAAGCTATGAAAGTACCTTATTCGCTTGCAGCCATTTGACGCTCACGGTCAACCAGAGCGGCAACAACCAAAAGCATCTTGTCCTGACTGCCTGTCATGGTGGTAGAAACACGGTATTTTCCTGCAACAACCATTTCCGGAGTACCCCGCACTCCATAAGCGGCCGCATTTGCTTTTGCACGAGTTACCTGACTGTTCACTCCAAAAGAGTTTAATGCCCGTTGAAAAGCGGCCCGATCCTGACCCAGTTTCTCGACCAGATCCAGAATTGCCTGCTCACTAGCCAGGGGGTTGCGCTCTTCGTTCATGGCCTTGAAGATATCCCAGTGAACCTCTTCATTTACGCCAAGCGCCAGGGACGCATAGTAAAGTTTGGCATGTAACTCCATGACCGGAGCCCACATAGCAGGCACTTTCACCAGATTTACGTCTTCAGGCAGAATGGAAGCGAATTGCTCCAGCTTGGGTTCGAGATTAAAACAGTGGATACAGCCATACCAGAAAACCTCGGCCACCTCGATTTTACTCGGGTCTTCCACCGCTACCGGTCGGGTCAGAGTTTGAAAATCTACACCGTCCTGGTATTGAAACTCAGCTCCACTTTGCGCATTTACACTGAGCGCAGTAAAAACAAGGGGTAAAAAGAGGGCTTTCAACAAGATACGCATTACCTATCTCCAGTTAAGTTCTTAACTTCAGTTTATTCGTCTGGCCGCTATAGTATCTCTGTCG
>JBFHKI010000313.1:0-2488 GCA_041595415.1 Pseudomonadales bacterium
AAAGACTTTTTGAGGTGACACCACCTTTGTAACCCCGGAAAGAGGCAAAGGGCACCGTGAGGCTGGGCTGTAGATAATAACCATCATGATATTCATGCAACCAGTATTCTGCAGGGTTGTGGAACTTGCCGATCCAGATCTTGCTTGAATCATTCAGGCGGTACCCCAGCTGGAAGCGCTCCAGCTGGTTATGGTTTTGCTTCACGAGGTATTCGGAAAGCAGGCTAAAGCGGTTGTAGCTCAGTGACCCAAGCACGTCAGCAGACATCGGATCGAGTTTGTCTGCTGAGGTGATACTCGAGTTAGCCACAGACTGACTGTACCCAACCTGCCCGAAAATGGTTAAGGAGCCTGTTGGTTGTGCCATAAGGCTTACAGGCGACAGCAACAAGCAAAGAGCGAGGCAAATGGCTCCAGGTGATTTGCCGTAGGGGGCTTTGAGCACTGTGAATAAGGTTCTAGGCAAAATGTGTCTTTATAGTTCTGGTTAATGCGAGAAGCTGTAAACCCATAGTAAGGAAGAACCTGTCAAAAAGCAGACAAAATAGTCTATTTCGGGAAGTGGTTCTCCGTATTTGATGCGCCTGTGCCTCAGTGTCAGGGCTGCTCAGGAAACCGAAAAGTATTCAAGCTCGCTATAAGCCCTTGTACCAAGGGATGTCTCAATGTCTCTAAAACCATTTAAACCACTTGAATAAAACCACCTGGATAGCGACCAGAACGGCAAGGTAACCGACAAATATGCTGAAAGCTTCGGCGTTATCAACACCAGGCATACCACCGATATTGATACCGAAAAGCCCGGTCAAGAAACCCAGAGGAAGAAAGATTGCGGTAATAACCGAGAGCACGTACAGGTTACGGTTTAATTTGTCTGACAGGGCGTTGACCAGCTCGTCCTTAACAACCTGGGCGCGTTCGCGGATGGAGTCGAGCTCCTCGATAGCGCGTAATAACGTATCCTGTGCTTCTTGCATGCGGCGCAGGTTTTTGGTGCTCAGCCATGATACTTCTGCGTAGCGTAATTGACTGATGGCTTCCTTCTGGGGGGCTATATATCTGCGGAGTTTAATGGCCGATTTGCGTATCTCGGCAATATCTATCCGCAAGCGCCGGGTGGGTTCGTCAAGTACTTCAGACTCGAGCAGATCAATCTGCTCGTCAAGGTTATTTATGCTGTTTTCGATAAGGCTGAAAACCGCTGCGCTTATCTGGGTTACAGTATCGCCAATAGTCTTAGGTCCCCTTTTGCTGTCAAGGCTTTCGGCAACTTGCATTAAAGCCTTGGATTTCCGGTACCGCAGGCTGATTAATTTATTATCCGTAACCCACATACGGATGGCCATCATATCTTCCGGCTCTTCACCTTCATTGTGGTTGATTCCGCGCAAAATAATTAATACGCCGCTGTCCAGGGCGAGGGTGCGCGGGCGGGCTTCGGCATCAAAAATTGCGCTCAGGCTGTATTCGTCAATTTCTGGTGCGAAGGACTGTATAGCAGATAAAGCCTCCGGGTGATTTGCGTCAAAATGTAACCACAGAGGCTGGGCATCGACGGGTAAATCTTGCAAAGAACTATAGTTACTTGAGCCTCCCAGGCCATCGAGCATTTTGGCAAAAATAAGTGGGCCGTCGGTCATATTCCCCCCTTGTTAAGAGAACTCAAAAAACAGTGGGTTACCTTATGCTTGATGTCATACTTCATCAAGCAGATAGAGTTATGGGTTGATTACACAAATTATATGCAGTGCAGGTTGAACAAGGCGTTTTACTGGATCATTTTAATCCTGGCTTTCTGGGTACAGGGCGTTTTGGCCCAAAGCCAGCCAAGCCTTGAGTTAAATGATTTGCCCTCGGCCGTTTCAAGAAATATCACCAACCACTTGCTGGTAGGTAACGAGGGTTGTGAAATGAGCCTTCGCCGACGGCGGGTCTTGTCCGATACGTTTGACGGCAAAATAAGTGAGGCGTTGCGTGCTTTGGGTTATTACCAGTCCAGTTGGCAGTTCGATATTGTTGACACTGATTCCTGTTGGGAACTGGAGCTGGAGGTCAACCTGGCCGAACCGGTGACCATAGGCCAAGTTGATATTTTATTTGAGGGAGAAGCCGGTCAGGATAAAGAGATACAGGCCTTTGTATCCAGCACGATGCCCAAGCTGGGAGCGCAGCTTAACCATGCTCAGTACGAGAGTTTCAAAAGTGCGCTGTTAACCAAGGCCCTTGGCCTGGGTTATATGGAAAGCCGCTTTAGTACGCAAAAGCTACAAGTGGATGTTGCAAATAACAGCGCATATATTCAGTTGGTTCTGGAGAGTGGTCCGAGATATACCTTTGGTTCGGTGACTTTTATAAACGACAGTCTTGATACGGAGTATTTGTCTCGCTACCAAACTTTTAGATACGGTCAGCCTTACGATTCGGCCCGAATCGGTGAGTTTCGCCAGAGTTTGTTGAACACCCGATTGTTTGATGTGGTCAGTGTGGT
>JBFHKI010000314.1:0-2457 GCA_041595415.1 Pseudomonadales bacterium
TACGTGGATCATTCCAGCCGTCCACAACAGCCTCATCCACCAGAGTTTTCAGCTTGCGCTTGGAGGTAACTGTGTAATTCGGATTGAGGCGCGCAAACTCGTACTGGCGAGGTTTGCAGGGCACCGGCATATTCTCAAGCAGCCAGTCGTAAAGCGGTTTGTGATCAGCAAATTCCAGTGTGCAAATCGAGTGGGTAACCCCTTCTATAGCGTCTTCTTGTCCGTGGGCAAAATCATAGCTCGGATAGATTTTCCAGGTGTCGCCAGTATTGTGATGAGTTACATGACGAATTCGGTACAGCACCGGATCACGCAGATTAATATTGCCGGCAGCCATATCGATCTTGGCGCGCAGTGACGCGGATCCATCGGCCATCTGTCCGTTCTTCATTTTTTCGAACAAAACGAGATTCTCTTCCACCGGACGGTCTCGGTAGGGGCTGTTTTTCCCTGGTTCGGTCAGAGTTCCGCGGTACTCTCGAGCTTGATCCGCCGACAGCTCACAAACGTAGGCCTTACCCTCTTTTATCAGATGTACAGCCCATTGATATAGCTGTTCAAAGTAATTGGAGGCGTACTTTGGCTCACCAGCCCATGTGTAGCCAAGCCATTCGATATCGGTCTTGATCGCCTCGACATACTCAATGGACTCTTTTTCCGGGTTGGTGTCGTCAAAGCGCAAATTACACTCGCCGCCGAACTCTTCAGCCAAACCAAAATTGACAAAAATCGATTTGGCATGACCTATGTGCAGGTAGCCGTTAGGCTCGGGAGGAAAACGTGTAACTACCTTTTTGGTAAGGCCTGAGTCGATATCTTCCTGAATTATGGTTTTTAAAAAATTGGAACTATCCGCTGCGGACATCAAAATCTCGTTTGGAGGTCAGTAAAAGCCGCGTATTATACGTACCTTTCCAACATAACGAGACTCTTGTCGCTCATGAATGAGCCGACAAAACAATCCGGAGCCCTAAATGATTCTAATGAACACTTCCCTTGGCCCAATCAAGATCGAACTGGACCACGATAGCGCCCCCATTTCTGCCGCCAATTTCGAAAACTTGGTCGAACAAAAATTTTACGACGGGCTCATTTTCCATCGTGTTATCGATAATTTTATGATTCAGGGTGGAGGCATGAACGCCGAGATGGAAGAAAAACGCACTGGCGCTCCAATCCAGAATGAAGCGGACAATGGTCTTAAGAACGTCCGGGGTAGTATCGCCATGGCACGAACCTCAGATCCTCACTCGGCAACAGCACAGTTCTTCATCAACCTGCAGGATAATAGTTTTCTCGATCATCGTTCCAAGGAGATACAAGGCTGGGGCTATGCAGTATTCGGACAGGTAACAGAAGGTATGGAAGTCGTGGACAAAATCCGCTCTGTAGCGACCGGAAATATAGCTGGTCACGCCGATGTACCTCTTGAAGCCGTTGTAATCGAATCATGCACTTTGGTTAATTAATAAAATATGACTGATATATTTATTTCAGACCTGCATCTCAGCGAAAACCGCCCGGATATCTATCGGGCCTTTTGCCGCTTTCTGCACAGCTTGGATAGTGATGTACAGCAACTCTATATTCTTGGTGACTTGTTTGAGGTCTGGGTAGGACAAGACAGTAAAAATGAACTGGCCATCAAGCTGATAGCCGAGTTACGCCTCCTGTCCCAAAAGCGTATCCGTGTATTTTTTCAGGCCGGAAACCGGGACTTCATGATTGGCAAAAAGTTCGCCAAGGCGGCAGATATCGAGCTGCTGCCGGACTACCATATCTATGAACACGCCGGACAGCGTATATTGTTAATGCACGGAGATCTGCTTTGTACCGACGACAAATCCTACCTGAGATATCGAAGTTTTATGCAAAATTCTCTGGTCAAAGCGAGTCTCGGCGCACTCCCCCTTGGCATTCGCCGCAAAATAGGCCGAAAACTTTTGCAGAAAAGCCGTATGGGCAAGGCTCATAAGAGCGCCGAAATTATGGATGTAAACCAGTCCACCGTTATCCGCACCATGCAACATTTTCGGGTCTCGCAACTAATACACGGACACACACATCGTCCTGCCGTCCATTCTTTTGGGCGTGGAGATGAAAACCTGAAACGTTACGTATTGGGTGACTGGGATAAAAATATCTGGTGGATCGAGAGCGGCAACAAGGGCATCAGTTTAAATTCGAGACCTCTGGAGACCTGACACACGCCATGCTCAGGCAAGGATGTTTTGCATTTGCCGAAACTGAAGCTGCCAAGGTCCGACAACTTCTGCCCATGGATGGACTGGTCGACTACTACGGCCCAATACTTGATCAACAAGAAGCAGATGACTTTCTGGAAGTACTGTTAGAGCAACTGCCTTGGGATCAGGATGAAGTTCATATTTACGGAAAACGCTATTTTACCGCTCGTAAGATGGCCTGGTTCGGTGATCAGGCCTATTCCTATAAATA
>JBFHKI010000315.1:0-2451 GCA_041595415.1 Pseudomonadales bacterium
ATCCGAGCTGATTTTGCCGAGGCGATCAGTGCCAACGCTGTACATGGTTCTGACTCAGCCAGTTCTGCTGAGCGGGAAATCGCCTATTTCTTCGAGGCTGATGAGATCTGTCCTCGTTAAGAAGGCGACAGCCATATCCACTCTGAATATTCCAAAAAATGACTGAAACACCACAATCTTTCGAACCCCGAGCAAAGATCAATTTGCTCGGTTTGTCGCCTGCGCAGTTGAAAGACTTTTTTGATTCTTTGGGGGAAAAGGGCTTTCGGGCCGCGCAGCTGAGTAAGTGGATGCATCAACAGGGTGTTTCATCTTTTGATGAAATGACGAATATTTCCAAAGAGTTAAGAGAGAAACTTAAGGCAGTTTCTGAAATAAGGGCGCCTGAGGTGGTATCCCGCCATCTGTCCAAGGATGGCACCCGTAAATGGATTATCAGAGTAGAGGGCGGCAGTTGTATCGAGACTGTGCTTATCCCTGAAGGCGATCGAGGAACTCTCTGTGTTTCTTCCCAGGTTGGATGCTCTCTTGATTGCAGTTTTTGCAGCACAGGGAAACAGGGTTTTAATCGTGATCTGACTGCGGCCGAAATAATTGGCCAAGTCTGGATAGCAGCCAAAGACTGCGATTCTATGGGGCCAACACAAAAAAGGGTTATTACCAATGTGGTGATGATGGGGATGGGCGAACCCCTGATGAACTTTGACAATGCGGTTGCCGCCATGCAGTTAATGATGGATGACAACGCCTATGGTCTGTCCAAGCGCAGAGTAACCTTGAGTACCGCAGGGGTAGTCCCCAAACTGGATCAGTTGGCCGACCATGTGGATGTTTCACTGGCTATCTCCCTGCACGCGGCGACAGATGAATTGCGCAATGAACTGGTACCAATAAATCGCAAATATCCCATCGCCCAGTTGATGGAGAGCGCCCAAAACTACATAGAGCGTATGCCGGATTTGCGCCGTAAGCTCACTATAGAGTACACGCTTATTGATCAGGTGAACGATCGCATAGAACACGCCCAACAATTAGCAGATCTGTTGGTTGATGTGCCCTGTAAGATTAATTTGATTCCCTTCAATCCATTTCCAATGAGTGATTATCAAAGGTCCTCAGGTAATGCAGTGAGGCGCTTCCAGGATCTTTTGATCAAGGCAGGGTATACCGCTACCATCCGAACCACCCGGGGTGAAGATATCGACGCTGCCTGTGGTCAGCTGGCTGGTGCTGTCAATGATTTGACACGGCGTAGCCAACGTTACCGTGATCGGGCAGAATCGGTGCTCAAAGTTGTAGAAACACCATCTCAGTGAGTTCTTGTTCGATGCGAGTGATTTTTTTCTTTAGTCTGGTTCTTTTGTCTCTGGCTGGCTGTACCACTACAAGTAATAAAGCAGGTGACCCTGAAAGGGCTGTAGAAAACTATGTTCAGCTGGGAAGAAACTATTTGTCCGAGGGCGAACGTGAGCAAGCACGATTTAATCTGCTAAAAGCTCTGGAAATCAATGAAAGATCGCCTGAAGCCAACAACGTACTGGCCTTGCTTTACGAAACAGAAGGAGAAGTAGAGCTGGCCAAACAACTCTACCGACGCGCTATTTCTGCAAATAGAAATTACAGTCCGGCTCGAATGAATTACGCTCGGGTACTTTATGCCGAAGGTCGATACCGGGATGCTCGCAGCCAGTATCAGACCGTTACCGAAGATGTGAACTACCGGCTTCGGGCTGACGCTTTTTTGGGTCTGGCATTGTCGGAACTGCGCCTGGGAAATATCGAAGCCGGTAAAACTGCTTTGAACCGTACTCTTCTGTTAAATCCCAATATTGGTCCGGCCATGTTGGAAGTAGCCGAGATCGCTTTTGAGGAGGAGCAGTATGTTTTGTCTCTGGAATACCTTGAGCGTTATGAACGGGTTGCAGTTGAATCTCCCCGAAGCCTGATGTTAGGTGTGGAGCTTTCACGGGTCTTTAATGAGCCGGAAAAAGAACAAGCCTATATTTTCAGTCTGCAGAATATGTTTCCAGACTCCTCCGAGGCTCGCACGCTTCGTTTGAGCCAGTAATACAGTACCGGAGTCGTTATGAATTCAATAAAGAAAAACGAAGCGGATATTGAGGAGACGACTGAAGCTTCGGAAAAACCTTTGGCCGATCCGGGGGCTATGCTGGTCCTTGCACGAGAGGCACTGGGAATCAACTTGGAGCGAATAGCAAGAGAGTTGGGGTTAACCGAATCAGCCGTGCGCCAGCTTGAGCAGAACCAATACGAAAAATTTCCCGCCGGAATTTATGTTCGGGGTTATATCAAGAATTATTCCAAGTTAGTGTCACTTGATGTCGATGAAGTGATGGATGTACTGGATGAGTTTGTCACACTCAATGGCACCTTGGCGTCTCATGGCTCAAATTATGATCCCATCGGCGAATTTGCCCACGAAAAGAAAAA
>JBFHKI010000316.1:0-2446 GCA_041595415.1 Pseudomonadales bacterium
CGCGGGCGTTCGGTCCAATCCACCCCGGCATCGCCGACTCCGGGGAAACCGCCGTCGACATAGCGTTTGCCTTCGACGTCGTAGAGATAGGCACCTTTGGCTTTGTCAAAAAATACCGGGGTGCCACCTACGGCACGGAAGGCACGAACCGGCGAATTGACACCGCCGGGAATAAATTTTTGCGCTTCGGCAAAAAGTTGCTCTGAAAGGGACATGGTTTTCCTTAGAAGGGTTTGACGATAACCAGAATGGCAATGAGAACCAAAATGACAGCCGGGACTTCATTAAACCATCGGAAGTAAACATGGGATTTGACGTTTTCGCCCTCGGCAATTTTGCACATGTGGGCTTTGCACATAATGTGATAAACCACCAGCGCAACTACCAGCAGCATTTTGGCGCCAAACCAGCCACCACTTGCGATTGCCGGTATTCCCATCACCATCAGTACACCGAAGGTGATGGTGGCCATCATGGCCGGGTTGGCTATGCCTTTATAGAGTTTGCGCTCCATCAGTTCGAAGCGTTCTTTACTGACCTGGTCTTCGGACTGAACGTGATAGACAAAAAGCCTTGGCAGATAGAAGAGGGCGGCAAACCAGCAGACTACCGAGATTAGGTGAAAGGCTTTGAGCCACAGATAAATCGATGCAAGAAAAGGAATACCATCCACGACAGATACCTGGGTTGATTTGAAGGAGCGCCATTCTAGCAATTGTGTTGATGATTGTCGGTGTCTAATGGTCAGAGTCCCATTGATAAGCGATAATGCCGAACTTTTCGATGTAACAGAATGAGAGTTTTCAGGTGATTAGAACTGCAATTATTGGTGGGACTGGCTATACGGGAGCAGAGCTTCTGCGATTGCTGGTGTCGCATCCCCAAGCCGAGATTGTTGCTGTGAGTTCACGATCGGAAGCCGGAACCCCTGTTGCGGGGGCATTCCCAAACCTTAAAAGGCATTTGGATCTGGATTTTTCCGACCCTGCAGATTTGTTGGCTTCCAAACCGGACGTTGTGTTTTTTGCCACGCCGCACGGTGTTGCCCAGTCGATGATGAAATCGGTTGCCGATGCCGGCGTTCGGGTGATTGATCTGTCTGCCGATTTCCGGATCAAGGATCAGGCATTGTGGGAAGAGTGGTATGGCCAGACTCACCAGTCACCTGAATTTATCGATCAGGCAGTTTATGGATTGCCCGAGGTCAACAGAGCGAGCATCGCCGAGGCCAATTTGGTCGCTTGCCCAGGTTGTTATCCCACCAGTATTCAATTAGCGATGATCCCCTTGCTGGAGCAGGGATTGATCGATCCTGCCAGTATTGTCGCTTACTCCGGTTCAGGCGTGAGCGGGGCGGGGCGCAACGCCAAGGTGCCTTATCTGTTAACTGAGGCCTCGGAAAATTTTCAGGCCTACGCCACAGCTGGACACCGACATGAGCCGGAGATTATTCAGGGTCTGAGAGCGGTTCAACCTGCGTCGGATACTCCGGCTGAGGTGCTGTTCTTGCCGCATCTTGTGCCTATGATTCGCGGTATCCACTCGACGGTGGTAGCCGATTTACATGATACAGCGGCGGATCTGCAGAACCTGTTTGAAAGCCGTTATAAAGATGAACCCTTTGTTGAAGTGTTGGCAGCGGGATCGCAGCCACAAACGCGGTATGTTAAGGGCACCAATGTTTGTCAGTTAGCCGTGCATGTGCGGGGGCAAAGAGTGGTGGTTTTGTCTGCCGAGGACAACCTGACCAAGGGCGCATCAGGGCAAGCCATCCAATGTATGAATATTATGTTTGGCCTCGAAGAGAGTACCGGAATTAATTTGCCTGCAATGTTGCCGGGTTAAAGTTTCGCATGTTCAAACGCCGTTATCGCCACCGGGTTCATGCAGAGAAAGTCTACGTAATTCGGGTAAATATCTGGCATCGCTGGTACAAGCGCATTGCGCTCTTCCTGCTGGTTTTGGCCTTGCCGGTCGGAGCCTATTTTGTAACAGAGTGGTATGTGAGGCAGGACCAGGGTGTATTGGTCAGCCAGAATGCAGAACTGGCGGGGCAATTGGTCGAAGTGCAATCACGGGTGCTCGAGCTGGAGCAAGAAAACACCAATTTGCTGGTGGCCGCAGAGATGAATGATCAAGCGGAGCAGCAACTCCGTGCCGAGCTGGTGAATTGGCGTGAACGCAATGAAATTTTACAGTCGGAAGTTCAGTTCTATTTGTCTTTAATGGAGCCATCTTCCAATGAAAGCGGAGTTTTTATAGCCAAGGCCGAAATCAATCCAACCGATGAGCCCGGGGTGTACAAGTACTCGCTGATCATTGGTCAAAAATCAACGGATCACCCACGGATAACGGGTTCCGTGCGGTTGCAGGCAATTTCTGATTTTGAGAACCAGTATACAGTTCTAGGGCTGGCGGATATGACGGACGGAGGTGCAGAATTAGC
>JBFHKI010000317.1:0-2407 GCA_041595415.1 Pseudomonadales bacterium
GATAGGTGAAAACGGCAATCTCTATGTCTCTGATGCTTCTTCAGGGCTGCGTGTGCTCAGATATACCGGACCCGGAGCTCCACAATAGGTTTGGTTCGGTTTGCTTATCTGTACGGTAACCCAAACCCCGCTTCTGGCGGGGTTTTTGTTTGGGGCGAGACAAAGTGCAGTCGTTCAGTATGATTACCATGGTTTCGCCCGGAATTTAATTATCTGCAGACTTTGATACAGTGGGTAGCGTCGCCGTATGACGAAAGACCCATGTATCCTCAGTCGTCCGTCCAAGCCATAGCATCGCCGCTCTGGCTGAACTCCAAAATGTAAATCTCAGGTGAGCAACAGGTGTTAGCTAGCGTTCTTCGGGTTTCGACCCTGTTAATTGGTGTGGCATTTTTATTGACTGGCCATGGTTTGCAATTGGCGCTGCTGCCTTTGCGCGCCGAATGGATGGGATGGGGCAGTATGGCGGTGGGACTGCTGGGCTCCGGTTATTTTGCCGGGTTTCTGACGGGCTGCACTCTGGTTCCTCAACTGGTTGGGCGGATCGGTCATATCCGCACATTTGCCACTCTGACAGCTCTGATGACCAGTGCCATCTTGATGTTGGCGTTGGGAGAAAATTTTGTTTTCTGGTTTGTGCTGCGCTTTATTACCGGTGTTTCTATCTCTGGCCTCTATCTGGTAGTGGAAAGCTGGCTCAACGAAGTTACCGAAAACGAAGTTCGTGGCGGGGTATTGAGTACCTATACGGCCATTGTTCTGATGGCGCTGGCGGGAGGGCAGTTGTTGCTCAACTCGGCGCCTTTGGAGAGTTCCGATCTGTTTATTATTGCCGCCGCGCTGATTGTTCTGGCGGCTATACCCATCTGTGTAACCCGGACCTCGCAACCACCACATATTCCCAATGCCCACTTTTCTCCGGCGCTTGTTTTACGTACTTCGCGGGTCGCAGTGCTGGGGTCTGCAGCGGGTGGTCTTGTGGTCTCTGTTTACTATGCACTCGGTCCTGCTTATGGCCTACAGATGGGCATGGATATTCAAACTATCAGTTATATGATGGCGCTCGGCATTATGGGGGGTGCTGCTTCCCTTTTGCCTCTCGGGCGTTTGTCGGACAAGGGTGATCGGCGGGTAATTATTGCCGCTGTTATGTTGCTTGGATCCTTGGTGTCCTTTTTTGCTTGGCTGGCACCGGTTAGCTTTGTTCCCCTGCTGATGTTTTTGTTTGGCGCCTGTGCCATGCCTATTTATGCGCTCTGTCTGGCGCACGCCAGTGACAACATAGAGAATCAGTCCTTTTTGGAAGTGGGCACCGGCCTGCTGGTTATGAATGCCTGTGGCTCAATTTTCGGACCGCTGATTGCTGCACAGGGAATGAATTGGCTCGGTTCCGCCAGCTTCTTTCTTTTTCACGCTCTGGTTCTAAGTATCAGTGGTTGCATCGTGATACTGATGATCAATTCGCGGAGACCAAAACGCCGACACTTTTCAAAATTCCGGCCGGTTACTACTGCGGCTGCCCAAGGCGCTTTGCAGATGGACCCTCGTATGGAAGAAGATGAGGTGGGCCCGCTGTCGGAAACGCAGTCAGAGGCGGAAGATAATGAAGTTTAGAAAATTCCGCCGGTGTCCCGGCGGAACCTAATTTCTCTTACAGGCTATCTGAAGAAACGACTGGTGTTATCCGGGTCACAGTCGCTGGCGTACATGGTTTCGTTTGGTACGTAGTAAAGGTTGCTGCTACGAATATAAGGCCGGGCGATGTACTCGGGATCTTCCAGCATAAATTCCACCTGCATATAGGTGCGGTCTTCACTCAGGGTGTAACGCTCCACGACGTGCTTTTGTGAGCCGGATGGGACGCCGATCTGGTAGGGCGAGCGATGGTTATCAAAGTTTCGCGTGTCTACAACCAGAGTATCGCCGACCCAGTAGCCAATGGAATGACCAGTGGCAAAGGTTTCCGAAGGACCTGGGTGAGATCTGCCATCCATCCAGACAGTGCGCAGTTCATTAAACCACTCACTGCGAATCAGAATTTTTTCTTCCTGCTGGCTGAGATCCCATTCCTGTAAATATCCTCCAGATGATGCCAGAGCTGCGGGTGTTGGCCTGCCTATACAGGTGGTTTCAGGGTTTTCAGAAGAGAGCGGGTCATAGGCTTCTCTTGCTGCCCATCCGGCCTCGGTCAACGCCAAGTTCTCAATAAAAGAGCAGTCAAACCCGCCACTGCATGATCGATCTCTGGATAAGTCAGAAAGATCTAATGGGATTGGTGAAACGTCGATGCGCGGCGCGGTTTCACCAGGGCTGCGGCCAGACCACTTGCCGTGCATGGATTCTGCCGGTATGCGCTGGGCGAGACTGGTTTCAGGGTTCACTGCAACAGGTGAGCCATCGGCCATTA
>JBFHKI010000318.1:0-2400 GCA_041595415.1 Pseudomonadales bacterium
CCTCCCGGATTGACCCCTTTGGCGTACTGCGCATATAGGGACATTTCTTCACTGACTTTGTAGTTAAACGACAGACGGGGAAGAAAACCCGTAGTCTCGATACTGCCGCTATTTCCAGAGGCTGGATCAACACCGCTAACATTATCCGATTGGAAGCGACCTTCCAGTGTTCCCGTCAAGCGGTCGGTAAAATCATAGGCAAGGTTAAAGAACAAACCTTTGGTTGTGGCGTCCTCAACAATTGCATTAAAAGCCGCTTCCTGATCTATGCCAGTCAAGGCTTCAAATTCATCATTAAAGCCTCCCATAACCGCACCGTAACCCGCATTAAAGTATTTGAGGGTTACAAAGTTGTACTTGTAAACGGAAGCTCCCACCACATAACGCAGGCGTTCTTCTCCAGGAGAAATCCAACGTAACTCGGCATATTCCTCAGAGATATCAGTTGGATCCGACATAATGGTTCTTTGCTGATTGGTAACGGGGGTATAAAACCCGGTCATTGCGTTCCAGGTGGCTCGTATGGCATTGGTGTAGTCGGCTGAGGCATCGAAGTGCCGGATATAGGATTCTTCACTGGTCATGGCAGAAAAATTGAGCGCGTGACCATTATCCAGCAGGTAATCCAGCTGCAAAGTCACACGATCACGTTCATCATGATTGCCCACTTCATCCAGCGGAATTGAATAGGCCGCTGCAATCAAAAGGATATCCGCTTCGATCTCTGCCGCAGTACCAGGGGCGCCTGCCGCCTGCGCATTCGCCACTTGGGTAGCCAGATCATTTACTCCAACGACACCGCCACCTTCGCGCAGGAATTTCTCACGGTCGTTTTGGCCAATAATTCCTGCTCCTTGCGACCAGTCGCAGTCCATGGTCCCGATTTGGTAGATACCGGCCATGCCCATGGTGATAATACTGTCGACTCCAAGGGTACCAGCACAGGCATCACGGGCATCTTCAGAGATGAAGTATCTTGCCGGTGGGGTGTCATGAGTTTTCACGTGGCTAAACATAAGCTCAGCGGTAAAGGCGTCGCTTGGCGCCCACACCAATTTGGCAGACAGGTTTTCACCACTTCGTTCACCGTAATTCGTACCATCGGTGCTTCTGTAGTCGCTAGGGGCACCACTATCTTCTTTTTCTGCTTCCAACTGGAAACCCAAGGTGTCTGTCAGTGGGCCACCAAAAGAGCCCGCCAAAATCCTGGTGCCGTAATCACTGACATTGAGATTGACGGAACCTTCCAAGGTATCGCCAGGATCCCGGGTAATATAGTTGATGGCACCGCCGAATACAGAGCGACCGAAAGCCGCGCTTTGTGGCCCTCGATAGACCTCAATCTGCTGCATGCTGCCAAAACTGGTGGAGCCTTGAGAACCAATAATGGGCATGCCGTCAATAAAAGCCGTTACTTTGGTTCGGTTGGAAGCGGTTTCATTTGACTGGATACCCCGTACGCTCGCCTTGGCACCCATGCGGTCATGGTTTTGATCGTAGTGAATACCGGGAACCAGTTCAAACAGATCAAACTGGTCGACAATACCTGTATCCTGGATAAGGTTTTCCCCCAATACCGAAATCGACACAGGGACTTCCTGCAAAGACTCTTCCCGTTTTCGGCCGGTAATTACGATCTCCTCGAACACCAGATTATTGCCTTGCTGGGCAAAAGTCGGTGCACTGTAACAGGCACACAAAGCGACGCCTGCCACTACAACTGTGTTAAATATTTTCATTGATTCCCCTCAGCTGGTTATTTGCCTGATACAGGCCTCGCTTACCGGACCAACGCCTAAAACTCCAACAACAGCGTGACCGGGATCAGCCTGTCTAGCTTTATTTCGGACACAATGTGCAGTGACCGTGCACTTTTATAGCGCTTTGGCCAATTTCCGTAAATACCAATTCAGAGAAAGGGCCGCAATGTGAGACAGGCAAGCTTTTGATACGGCAAACTTTCGTCCGCTGACGCCAGAACAGGTGATTTATCGGAGGAATTTGGCCCGGACCGGGCGAAGTGAGGGGCGGTGGTTATTCCTTGCCATCGCGGCGTTGCAGCTGTACGCGTGCCTGTTGCACAAGAAAGTCGCGCAAATCATCGCGCACCTTTTGCGCGGATTCCGGTGTCCATTCCCGAAAACCCTTGCCGGTTTTCATACCCAATTCGCCCTTTTCAACTTTTTCCACCAAAAGCGGCGAGGGTTCAGGGCTGCGATCCAGCTCCGGCATAAGTTGTTTGTGGATCGCCAGGGTCAGATTCAGGCCGACCAGATCGGACTGTTCCAAAGGCCCCAGTACCGCCAGACGCGACCCAAAACCCAGTTTCACGACGGTATCCAGGGTTTCTGCATCGCAGACCCCCGCCTCGACCAGGGCAATGGCCTCGCGTTTCATGGC
>JBFHKI010000319.1:0-2395 GCA_041595415.1 Pseudomonadales bacterium
GAATGCACCGGTTGCGACCTTTGTGTTGAACCCTGTCCAGTGGATTGCATCGAGATGGTTCCCGTTGAAAAACCCCTTTCCGAATGGTCATGGAGCCTGCCACCCAGTACCAGGGAGGTCCTCGGCAATATGAAAGCCGGTGATCTGATCGGCTCGGACCGCTCTCACTCAGGAGACCATGCGGCGTGAGGAAAATTTGGGATTTCCACGGCGGGGTTCATCCACCGGAAAACAAAAAACAATCACTGCAAACGCCGTTGAGAGACGCACCCCTGCCAAGTCAGGTTATATTGCCCCTGAGCATGCATGTTGGAGCTCCGGCCATTCCCTGCGTCAGTCCTGGCGACCGGGTTAAACGGGGACAACTCATAGCCGCACCCAGCGGGGCTTTCAGCGCAGGAATACACGCCAGTATTTCCGGCCAGGTGATCGCTATAGAAGACCGGTTGGTTTCCCACCCTTCTGGTAACCCTGGCCCAGCCATTGTTATCGCCAGTGATGGATTGGATGAAGCGGTGTACATGGATCCCATAGCGGACTATATGCAGGCTGAACCGGAAGTATTGCTCAAAAGAGTTCAGGAATCCGGTATCGCCGGTCTGGGTGGCGCAGGTTTCCCCACCCATATCAAGCTCAAACCTCTTTCCAAAGTCGATACCCTGATTATCAACGGTGCCGAATGTGAACCCTATATCACGGCCGATCACTGTCTGTTTGTCACCTACCCTGAAAAAGTAATACAGGGAATCCTGTTATTGGCTCATATCCTGAATCAACCCAAACAGATTCTGTTTGGTATTGAAGACAATAAAGCCGATGCCATAGCGGCCCTCCAGAAAGCGGCTGCGGGTACGGCAGTGGAAATTTTGCCCATCCCTACCAAATACCCTTCCGGCGGTGAGAAACAACTTATTCAGATTTTAACTGGCCGGGAAGTTCCCTCTGGCAAGCTACCAGCTAATCTCGGCATTATGGTACAGAACCCCGGCACGGCGGTCGCCGTCCTGGATGCAGTGGCTGAAGGCGAGGCATTGACCTCGCGAATCACAACCTTTGTAGGTGAAAACCTGCGTGAATCCACCAACCTGACTGTTCGAATCGGCACCCCTTTAAGCGAGATACTGGATCATTTGGGTGTGAACCACGAATCGCTGCATAAAGTGGTTCTGGGCGGCCCCATGATGGGTTTTGCCATGCCGGACCTGAATACGCCTATCCTCAAGATCAGCAATTGCGTTCTGGTTCCCAGCGAATCGGAATTACCTGACCCGGCGCCAGCTCAACCCTGCATTCGGTGTGGCAGCTGTGCCGAGGTATGTCCGGCACAACTTCTGCCTCAACAGTTATTCTGGTTTGCTCAGGCCGAAGACCACGACAATCTGCAAAATCACAATCTTTTTGACTGCATTGAGTGTGGTGCCTGCTCCTATGTGTGCCCGAGCAATATCCCTCTGGTTCAGTATTATCGCGCATCCAAAGGGGCTATTCGCGAAGCGGACCGAGAGCGGATTGCCTCTGACCGCGCCAGACGACGCTTTGAATTGCGCAATCTGCGAATTGAACGCGAGCAACAGGAACGCGAAGCCAAACGCACAGCGCGAATGAAAGCAGCCAAAGAAAAACAAAACAAAACCGCCACATCGTCCAACGATGCGGATCTGGTTGCCGCGGCAATGGCCCGTGTAAAAGCGGAAGCCCCTACCTCCAAAACCTCGGTACAAAACAAATCAACCGCCCTTGAGGAGCGGATTGCTCGGTTGCAGGACAAGATTGAGTCGGCACCGCAAGAAAGCGAGAAAAACCGCCTGCAATCTGAATTGGCAAATGCCAAGGCCCAGTTACAAAGACTTGGCAATCAGCTTTCCGATTCAGGCCCTGCAGCATCCCCGGAAACAGATTCCGCAGCTGATGCTATAGAGCGCGCCAAAGCCAAGGCCAGAGCTCAAGCCGAAATGCCCGAGTCGGAAAAGCTGCAACAAAACCTCGAATCTCTGGAAAAACGTATCAGCAAATCCAGGGAGCGTGTTGAGCAGGCGCGAAGTGAAAGCTCAGATACCTTGGAGGCCTTGGAAAACGGTTTGCAAAAACTGTTGGAAAAGCAGACTGAAATTCAGGCTCGATTGGCAGAATTGGCCGAGACAGATTCATGATTATTGCAACTTCCTCATCACCACATACCCACAAAGCTTCGGCAAAAAATGCCAACGCCCTGATGCTGGATGTCCTGTTGGCCACCCTGCCTGGGCTGATCGCTCTGACCTGGTTCTTCGGATGGGGCAACTTTGTCAACCTGCTCTGGTGTTCGGCCCTTGCCCTGTCTATGGAAGCCGTGGTTATGAAACTGCGCGGCAGACCCGTCATCTTCTACCTGAAAGACCTGAGTGCACTTGTCACC
>JBFHKI010000320.1:0-2386 GCA_041595415.1 Pseudomonadales bacterium
ATGGAATCGTCGACCAGCAGCACATTGCGGCCCTTGAATTCCGACTCAATTGCATTGAGCTTCTGGCGGACCGATTTTTTCCGAACCGCCTGACCCGGCATAATAAAGGTGCGCCCGATATAGCGGTTTTTCATCAAACCTTCCCGCAGTTTGATACCGAGCCGCTCCGCCAAAGCTTGGGCTGCCACCCGACTGGTGTCGGGAATGGGAATCACCACGTCTATATCGTGATCGGGCCGCGTGCGTTCAATTTTCTCCGCCAATTTCACCCCCTGACGCAACCGGGTTTTGTACATATGGATGCCGTCGATTTCCGAATCCGGCCGGGCCAGATAGACATGCTCAAAAATACAGGGTTTGCACTGGGGATTTTCGGCGCACTGCTGTCGATGCAGTTGATAGTGGGTATCAATAAAAATCGCTTCGCCAGGGGCTACGTCCCCCAGCAATTTGAAACCCAGTACCGACAGGGCGGACGACTCGGAGGCCAGCATATATTCGGTTACGCCTTTGACTTCGCGGGTACCTATTACCAGGGGCCGGATACCCAGAGGATCGCGGAAGCCGAGAATGCCATTGCCCGCAATCAATGCCACACAGGCGTAGGCACCGGAACACCGCTTGTGCAGGGCGCAGACGGCGGTAAACAGATCCTTTGGCGAAGGCACAAAAGAATCGGCCTTATGCAGTTCGTGGGCCAATATATTAAGAATTACTTCCGAATCGGAATCGGTGTTCAGATGGCGCTTGTCGGCGCGGTAGAGTTGGGATCGCAACTTGTCCGAGTTCACCAGATTGCCGTTGTGGGCCAGGCTGATACCGTAGGGTGAGTTGACATAAAAGGGCTGTGCCAATGCCGGACCGGAGCTGCCCGCGGTCGGATAGCGGACGTGACCAATACCGCAATTGCCCACCAAATGCTCCATATCGTGGGAACGAAACACATTGCGCACCAATCCGACGCCTTTTTTCTGAAACAGATGGCCATCCTTGCAGGTCATGATACCTGCCGCATCCTGACCTCTGTGTTGCAACACAGTTAGGGCGTCATATAGCTCCGTATTGACGTTTTGTTGACTGTAGATACCGACAATTCCGCACATTTATTCTGTTCCGCCAAATAGACCTAACATCCATGATGTTAATGAACCGAGCACTTCCATTGCCCAGTCTTGAAATGCCAAAAACTCCGGAACCAGCATCGACTTGGTCCACCAGTCCGCCTCTTCAACAGGCATCATGGCGGGCAAAAAGATCAATATGGCCAGAGCGATAATTAATCCGCGCGCCAGACCGAATACCCCGCCCAGGGTCCGATCCGTGCCGCTTAGCCCGGTTACCTGAACCAGCTTGTTAAACACTTGGGTAATCAAGCCGCCACAAACCAGCACCAGTACAAAGATACAAATGCTGCCAGCCAGATCCACAACCAGAGGGTTTAAATCCGGATCCAGTGGCAACATCTGCCCCACCGGCGTGCGAAACAGATAGGAAAGCAGCAGTGCCGCTATCCAGGTTCCCAGCGAAAAAATCTCTTTTACAAAGCCCCTGATCAACCCTACCAATGCCGAAACGGTCAACAGGATCAGTATGGCGATATCTGCTCCGGTCATGGATTTTCTCTGTCGGGCGACGGAAGGTGAAATTGTAACAAAGCCTTAAGGCTCGAACCGCAACAGAATTGCCTGACTTTGATTTTCCGCTTTCAACTGGGCCAATACACGTTCCGCTTCGCTGGCGTCGAGCATGGGTCCCACCATAACCTTGTAGAGATCCGGTCGCTCGTCACTGGATTCGGTGAGACGGAAATAGGCTTTGTAGCCCTGCGCCAGCAAGGATTCGTTCAGCAGCTTGGCGTTGTCTATCGAGGCGAAACTTCCCACCTGTATTACCCAGGCCTGTGGCAACCCGGAGCCGGTCAGGATTTTGCTGTCGTTGGGATCTATGCGGGTTTGGTCGCTCTGCTCGTCCGGGTTAAAGAGTTCGTCGGGGTTGATGGCCTGAGCTTCGAAAGGTTGGCTCGGCTCAAGGATCTGCAGCGGTCGGACTTCAATAGTTCGGGACGGAATAACCGAATCGCGACGAACTTCAAACTCCTGCTGCGAATCAAAAATCAGCGGATAAAAAATAATCGCCAGACAGAGTATGACCAATGTGCCGATAAGACGCTCTTTAAGCGGTGGCCGTTCCACAATTTTTTCCTGTATTCAGTGCCATTAGGGACATGATCTCTGGCTGCTTGAGAAATGCCGCTACGGTATAAAAAGAACCGGTAACCAGCAAGGGGGTGTGCGCGTTTTTGTCACTGCAGAGCTCGACCCATTCGCTAGCGGATCGTGATGTTAACAGCCGCACAGCATGGATATTGTGTGACGATAACATCCCG
>JBFHKI010000321.1:0-2384 GCA_041595415.1 Pseudomonadales bacterium
AGGAAGTCGTGGTATGGACGCTGACCATTCTCTTGGATATCTCACCAATCAACAGCGCCCGCCCCGGCGGCAATAGAAGAAACAATCCCATAAAGTCTGTGAAAAAACCCGGCGTGAGCAGCAGCGCTCCGGCTATTGCCAGCAGCAGCCCCTCCAGGATCTCCTGCACAGGTACTTCTCCCATACTCAACTTTGACCGAGCTCTGGTAAGAGTGTGCAGCCCCTGTTGTTTAAGTAACACACTACCCGCCAATGCCGTTACCACTATTACTGTCAAAGTAGGCCAGGCGCCAATCCAGGCGCCAACCTGCAGGATGCCCCAGATTTCAATCAGGGGGACAAAGATAAAAAACACAACCAGAAGGGGCATAAGCAGTAACATCCATTAATCAATATTGAAGATATGGCCCTATAAAACAAAGAATCAAGAGCGTGGCGTATCTAGCTAAAGTCTGGCCCCTTGTGTAGGGTTATATGATCCACTCAACGAACCCGACGATGACCAAATACTGGCAGGCTATTTTTAATCGACGCATGCTTATATGCGTTTTTACCGGTTTTGCCTCCGGATTACCGCTCTACTTTCTGATCCAACTCGTACCCTGGTGGTTGCGCTCGGAAAATGTCGGTTTGGCCGAAATCGGTTTTTTTGCCCTGATCGGGTTGCCCTACACATGGAAATTTCTTTGGGCACCTCTCGTCGACCGATACTGGATAGCTAAATTTGGCCGACGCCGAACCTGGATGTTGGCGAGTCAGCTCGCTCTGATCCCCGCTATTTCCCTGCTTCCCCAGCTCAGCCCGGAAACACAGATCTGGAGTATCGCCTGGCTCTGTGCCCTGATCGCCTTTTTAAGCGCTACACAGGACATATCCCTCGACGCCTACCGCCGGGAAATTCTGCCCGACGAAGAGTTGGGCATAGGGAATTCGATCTTTGTAAATGCCTATCGGGTATCCGGACTTGTTCCCGGAGGCCTGTCTTTAATTTTGATGGATTCAATGTCCTCACAATTGGTCTTTCCCTTAACTGCAGCTTTTATGCTGGTGGGTGTCTCCCTGACGCTCTCTATTTCCGAACCGGAGGGTATCGAGACAACACCAACCTCTCTCCAGCAGGCGGTGATTAATCCCTTTAAAGAATTTTTCCAGCGCAGCGGTTTTAAACAGGCTATCTACATCTTGGCCTTTATCTTCCTCTATAAGCTGGGCGACAACATGGCCACCGCCTTATCCACCCCCTTCTACCAAGATCTGGGGTTTAGCGGTACCGAAGTAGGCACAGTTGCCAAGCTGGTGGGGTTATGGAGCGCCATCGCCGGTGGAATAGTTGGCGGGCTGGTTATGATCAGCATCGGCATTAATCGCGCACTCTGGGTTTTTGGCGTGGTGCAAATACTATCTATCCTGGGTTTTGCACTGCTCGCCAAAGTGGGCGATAACATCTGGCTGCTGGGGGTGGTACATGGCTTTGAATATTTCGGTGTTGGTTTGGGTACCTCGGCCATCGTAGCCTTTATGGCAAGGGAGTCATCCAAAGCCTATACCGCCACACAGCTCGCGCTCTTTACTGCTTTGGCTGTCGTGCCGCGTACACTGGCCAACGCAACCACAGGACTGCTTGTCGAGGCTTTTGGTTGGGAAAATTTCTTCTATCTATGCACCGCACTCGCCCTGCCCGGCATGTTATTGCTGATTAAAATCGCCCCTTGGCACGGCACCCCTGTCAGCACAGACGTCAAACTGACAACATAGATTTATAAGCGGACCAATCAAAGTGCGGACCGGGATCGGTCTTACGCTCCGGAGCAATATCTGAATGCCCGACTATACGTTCGGAAGTAATTGCCGAATAACGCGCCTGAATAGTTCTGGTAACCGCCGCAAGGCAGAGATATTGAGCTTTTGTAAAGGGCTGATAATCACTGCCTTCGAGCTCTATACCTATCGAATAATCGTTGCAGTTTGCGCGCCCCTGCCACATAGAGGCTCCGGCGTGCCAGGCACGATCTGCCAAACTGACAAACTGGGTAAGACAACCCAAACGATCGATTAACAGATGAGAAGAAACCCGAAGATCGGCGATCTGGGCAAAATACGGGTGCTCCCCGGGGTCGAGGCAATTGCAAAAAAGTTTTTCAATGTAATCGCCACCAAACTCTTCCGGCGGCAGAGATATATTGTGAATTACCAACAAGTCGGGCTTAAATATAGCCGGCCTTGGATCAAAGTTCGGTGACGGGACATGCCGGCATGTGGTAAACCAGCCATCCGCTGAAAGCGTGTTGCCCTCGTGAATCATAGTTCTGGAGATCAACCCTTCACCGGCTTCAGGCACAAGGCTGGATCACACCTTCATCCAGGTTGCGTTTTACCTCAACAGC
>JBFHKI010000322.1:0-2382 GCA_041595415.1 Pseudomonadales bacterium
GGCTCTGCTGCCACATAGGAATGATGCTTGGGCTCTTGCAACGTCATGCAGACATCCCAGTATGGAAGACGAAACTCGCCCTCAGGTATCAAAGCTTCAACAAAACCCTGATCGATCTGAGGGCCTTCACCGAAATAGAGGAAACAGTCGTGTCCCTGAAAACCACCAAGTGGTTTGGCATTGGTCAAATGGGCAAAGAGATCAACACACCAACCCCGGGTTTCATCCTGGGCATCAATCAATTTAATCTCTACCACTTCCACATCCATTTTTGGACCTGCGCCCTGCGCAACACAAAAGCCGGAGACAAATAACGCTAATAATGCAAATAACTTGAATTTCATGGTCTGCTACTCCTGTGAATTTAGTGACGAGATATAAGCGACAACGTCCGCAATCGCTTGTTCGTCTGCCAGAGTTTTAGCAAAGATTGCCATTTGCGCACCAAAGCTGTCCGAGGGGTCTGCACCTCGCAAACCATCGCGGAAATATTGCAATTGACGCTCCATATACCAATCCGCCTGATCGGTCAGATTTGGCGCTCCCAGCGCCTCACCGCCGCGGCCATCCAGACCGTGGCAAGCAGCGCAGGCGCCTGTGTAGATAGCTTTACCAGCTTCAACGCTGGGCTCTTCCGGATGCTCCAGAGCGGCGTATTTTGAACGCCAAATAAAGGGTCTCGCAGTACCGGCTGGTTCGCCATTATTGGCCAGTTCAGGTGGGGCACCGGGCTCCATACTTTCAATATAGGCAGCGATATTTTTGATCGTCGCTTCATTACGCACCATGCCCGAAACTATAGACATCTGTACTCCCGGCACATCGTCGTAATGGGTACCGCGAACACGGTTTCTGAAGTTGTGTAGCTGCCTTTCTACGTACCAGGCCTCCATACCGGCCAGTGCTGGAGCATCCAGAGCGGGACCACCCTGCCCCTGAACACCATGACAAAAACTACATACATCCCATAATTCTTCGCCTGGCACGCCGACATCCGAATCCATGGGATACATCTGTGCTTTGGCTGACTGTATTCCAAAAACCACCAATAACAGGATTAGCGCGGCCAAGCCACGCTTACGACTAAGTCTATCCCCCAACATATTGCATCCTCTATTTTCATCTTGAGGGAGATAGGAGTATCTCCCTACATTGCCAATTAAATGACTGAAAAAACCAGTCTTTCCCTACAACTAAATGTAATTAATTTGTGCCACGAACGGCGGCTTCAGCCCAAGGTGGACGAGTTTCTTGCAAGCGCGCATCATAGTCCGTGTCTTCGCCGCTGGCATAGAAGGCGCCAGCGCTGCCATTCGCCCTATCTCTTTTAGAGGGCACATCGGGCTTGGCCGCCAAAACCGCTTCCAAGCTGGCGAGGATATCCGGATAAACCTGCGCCAGATTTTCCTGCTCAAATGGGTCTTCAACCACATTATAAAGCTCATGCTCACCATCAGCGCCCATACGCACCAGCTTCCATGGCCAGTCAAACACCGCCATATTTTCCCGGGCTCCAATGATCATTCGACCACGGTCAATCTCATTACCCTCAGCAATAGCTGACCACATGCTTTGCCCATAGGGACGAATAACCTCAGAGGAGTCACCGCCGACCGCATCCAGAAGCGTAGGCAGCCAGTCATGAATAGCTATTGGTTGCTGCAAAATTTGCCCCGGCTGGATATGCCCAGACCACATTAATGCGCCAGGCACCCGCATCCCCCCTTCCAGGGATTCGCCTTTACCTCCTCTCAAATCGCCGTTATTGGCTCCCAGAGAAAGTGAACCGCCGTTATCACTCGAAAAAACTACTATGGTATCGTCCAGAATGCCCTCCGATTCAAGGGTATCCAATACTTTGCCGATTCCCTCATCTAGTTGTGTCACCATCTCGGCGTAAACAAAGCGATTACCCGGCTCCGCAGCTGTATTCAAACCGCTGACCTCAGGGGGATTTTGCAAAGGTGAATGCGGCGCGTTATAGGCCAGATACAAAAAGAAGGGCGCGTCGGGATCGCGTTCGCGAATAACCTGCTGGGCTTCGGCGGTAAACAAATCAGTTGTATGCCCCTCTTCCCGCAGGGACACGCCGTCACCACGCGACCAATCCAGGCCGCCAGCATAGACATGGGTGTAAAAATCTACCCAGCCACCCAAAAATCCATAGTGTGATTCAAATCCACGAGAGGTAGGCCAGTAATCGGTGTTACCAATACCCAAATGCCATTTGCCCACCATAAAGGTCTGATAACCGAGCTCTCCAAAATACTCCGGCATGATTTTCAGATCCAGCGGTAAACCCGTATCGTCGGCCATCGGGCCGTCTATTCCATAATCGAGCGGGTTATGCCCTGTTAACAGACCAGCACGAGTTGGGCTGCA
>JBFHKI010000323.1:0-2373 GCA_041595415.1 Pseudomonadales bacterium
TCCTTAACTGCCCAAGGGGACCATCAATATGCAACTCTTGAATATCGGCCTCGCGATCAAGGATACGGGATTTCACATAAATGGCCTGCCGGGGTATCTGCTCAAGGTCCGGCAGGGCAAGACTGAAGTCGCCCTGCAACTGAAAGTCATGTACCCCCCCCAGTAGAGCAATCTGCCCGGCAGAGACTATCGGCATATCAATCACAGGTAGTATTTGTGGCGACTCAAACTGCCAAGTATTGAGAAGATCAAAACTCAGGGCTTCCAGGTCCAGCAGAGCGTGAGATTCATCTATATGAGTAGTGATATCCGCCACGCTGGAGAGCGCCAGAGGGGATAACAAATCATGACGCACCTCAATCGCAGTATAGTCCCCGGTCAATTCCGCCCGACCGGCCAGTTGCAATTCCGGTTCTGACTGGGCCCGCCAGGCAACTGACAGCGCCATCGCATATGGCGGTGACAGCTCCAGATCGCCTCCCAGTTCAATGGTTACCTGAGGCTGGCTTAACAACAGCCGCTCAATATTAAAATCCGATTGATACAGACTTCCGGAAAATTCCAACAAATCCAGTTGCTGCTCTGCATCCGGAGTCCGGAAGATGATTTCTGATATGGAAGACTGACTAATCCTCAGCGCCAGTGGCAACGATACCGAGGGCCAGGCACCTCCGCCCCCTTCACCGCCTGAATCCAAAGACACCAGCAACTTATCCACATCAAGACGACTAATATCTAACCGGGCCTGAAACAGATCATAGATATTCCAACGACTGACAACTTTCTCGGCCTCTA
The DNA here is from genome assembly GCA_041595415.1 of Pseudomonadales bacterium. Lineage (GTDB taxonomy): Bacteria > Pseudomonadota > Gammaproteobacteria > Pseudomonadales > GM7GCV1 > JABJGI01. The sequence continues at coordinate 796 of JBFHKI010000323.1, forward strand.
CCCGCAGCCCCTCACCAACCACGCTTAAGCCATGTATCTCCACACCATCGATAAGATTGCCCGACAGGGAATCCCAGTGGACCTGTAAATCAGTAGCGACAGCCGCTTCGGCTGCCACCCAATTAAGACCACTCTCGCTGGATAGGTACCGAATCAAGAAAAACAGTGTAATGGCCACCAACAGGATGCAAACAGCCAAACACCTGAAGACCCACACCAGAGCTTTTGGCAAAGTCACAGGTCAGGCCCCATGGACAGATGTAAGCGAACCCCCTGTTCCGATCCGAGGGGAAACCCCACGTCCAGGCGGATAGGCCCAATAGGTGATCTCCAACGACCGCCAATGCCCACACTTCGCTGCAGTTCAAATTGCGAGTCGTCGAAAGCGTTACCTGCATCATAGAAAATCGCGATACCCGATTTTGCTGCAACCGGATGTTCGTATTCGACAGAACCCACCAGCAGATGTTTACCACCTGCGACATCACCTTCATCATCCAGTGGTCCCAAAGACTCGTAATCGTAACCCCGGACGCTATTGTCACCCCCGGCAAAGAACCGCAAGGATGCCGGCAAGGTTGAAGTATCTGTTACCAGAGAAACTCCACCCTCAAGGCGCATTAATAGCCGACCAGCGCCAAAACCACGAATGTATTTAACAGCTGCATTGAATTGCACAAAACTCAGATCCGAAAATACTTCTTCAACCGATCCGCGTACCCCCGCTTGCAACCTTAATCCCGAGGTTGGATAGGTATAACTGTTGGATCGACTGCGATTCCAATTGATACTGGGCATCACCAGTCTGGTAGTATCGATATCCTCCCCGACTTTGTAGGATTCCACTTGATAGGACAAATCCAGAGTCTGCAGCCAACCTGAACCCGCTAACCGCGACTGAGAGGCCCCGATAAACCAGGTTTCATTTTCGGATGTGTCGGTATCTTCATTTACCCAACCCGCTTTCAGATTTGCCGTATCTGTTGTGGGTTTGGATAGAGGTATCTGATAGCTCCAGTCAACCGAAGACTCTACAGTCGAAGCCGCCAAATCAATCTGATATTGATGTCCCACGGCATTTACCCGGTTATTTTCAAAGGAAAGACTTCCCCGCGGCCCGGTATCTGTTGCCACACCCAGACCGAGAGAAGTGACATATTTGGAAGCATCCGTGAGAGATACCTGCACAGGAACCTCCTGCGCAACGGGATCCGGATCAAGCTCCACCACACTGACCACATCAAACAATCGGGTGTTCAACAAACTCTGGCGAAACTCACCGATTCGGGCCGAATCGTAAGGCTGACCGTATCTAAAAGTTTGGTAGCGAGACAAATAATCCGTATCAAGACTGTCGTTTATAAAAGTCACCGAACCAAAGGTATATCTCGGACCACTCTCCAGAACCAACTGAATGTATGCGCTGTTATTTGCAACATCCACTTGTAGCTTTTGCGTGCTAAAGCGGCTTTCCATATAACCCAGGCCAAGGGCCTTGGTTAACAGCGCACTTTTGAAACTCTCGTACTGAGCATGGTTAAGCTGCGCTCCCAGCTTGGGCATCGTGCTGGATACAAA
>JBFHKI010000324.1:0-2331 GCA_041595415.1 Pseudomonadales bacterium
CCGGACTCATACAAATCAGCGCAACGGGGGTTAATGAAGCGACAGCTTCCCGGAGGACGCGTTTGACCTCAGGGTCAATTTCACCTTCAGGTCCTTTTAACGCCCAACTGGTGAGGTTTTTGGCGGCACCAAAACCTCCGGGAAGCATAATGCCGTCAAAGTCCGCAACTACCAATTCCGACAAGGGGAGGATTTCACCACGGGCAATGCGCGCTGATTCCACCAGAATATTTCGGCTCTCGGACATTTCTTCGCCATTGGTGTGGTTGATAACGTGCATCTGATCCTTGTCGGGCGCAAAACAGAAATAGTCGGCGCCCTGTCGTTTGATTTCCAGCAGGGTCAGCACTGCTTCATGGATTTCAGTGCCATCAAATACACCACATCCGGAAAGTATTACTGCGATTTTTTTCATTTTTGCCTCGGCCATTTGGTGGGAAACTAGCTTGCTAAAGCTAAGCCAAGGCGGGAGTGAATTCAAGCGTTTAAAGGCAGTCTGACAAGAGCTGGATTGAACAATCAGTTTTTGTAACTGGTTAGATACAATGGTCTGGATAAAAGCAGTCGGAATCTTCGCCTGAAGAGCGGGGAATAAAAAAGCCTCGCAAAAGCGAGGCTTGATTATTTGGTACCAGTGGGCGGACTCGAACCGCCACGCTATCGCTAGCGGGGGATTTTGAATCCCCTATGTCTACCAATTCCATCACACTGGCGTGGTAAAGAGCGCGCGATTATAGCAGCGAAATTTTTGCTGTCAGCCCTTATTGAGAGTTGCTTGGTTTTTTTTGGTTCGAATTGCAGCTGCATAAGCTTTGTGAAACCAAAAGCCAGCCTGCTCAACATCTTCATAGATTTCTTCTGGCGCCTGAAAGTAACTCATTGTCGTAGGTTTGTTGTTTTTGACGTAGGTAAAAGGCTCAAGATCATGTGCCAGAAAGTCTCCTTTCGTATTTTCATCTGCTTTCAGATAAAGACTGTTGTCGGCAATCAGGCCAAACATTATACCTTCGACAAATAGGCCGTAACCGCCAAACATGGGCTTTGCCCGAACTGGTGCAAAACCCTCAAAAAGCTCACATAGGTATTGGCAAAATTCCTGCCCCATACTGGCTAATCAGCACAGGAAAACACAATAAATTGCTGACTGCCTTCGGTTGGTTCACCGTTAGCAACAAGCCGATTGCCACCCATTGCTGTGGCCGCGTTTTGCGCCAGAGTAAGTAGCTCGGTAGCAACCTTCTCTTCACCGCGGTTAAACCAGCCAATCTGATCTTTGACGCTGGATGTGGTTGTGCCTAATCGGGCGCAGTTTTCGACTTCGGTCAAGCTGGCCAAGCTGACACTGTCGGCGTTCTCTATAGGCTTAACCCAGGTACATCCACCCAGAGTGATAAATACAAGAGTAAGAACAGAAATAAAAATGGAATTGTTGCCAAGTTGCATGGTCACACCTGCAGGTTGTCTGAATTGGAATAACAAGGCAGTCAATGCTATCACTCCCTTGTTGGAATGGCAGGTAATTTGTCATCACAGAGAAAACCTTAAACCTGCCAAGAAAATAAAATTTTTTATCGGAATTGCGTATAGTGGCGACCAGTTTCAGGTGTAGTAGACGTGTTTAAAAAGCTTTTCAAAAAACCAGCCTCTCGGCAAACCCCACCAAAAGATACCCTGGCTGTTCGGGTATCCGGTAAACGCAGCATAGCTGACTCTGTTATTGAACTGGAGTTGCGCGATCCTCAGGGTAAGGATTTACCTGCATTCAGCGCCGGTAGTCATATTGACATACATCTGCCCGGGGACCTGGTAAGACAGTATTCCCTGGCCAATAACCCTCAGGAGCGCGATCGTTATCTCTGTGCCGTATTGGTTGAACCGGAAGGTCGAGGTGGCTCCATAGCCATATCTGAAAAAATCAAAGAAGGTGATTTGATCTATGTGAGCCATCCGAGAAATCATTTTGCGCTGGTCGCAGATGCCGAATTCAGCCTGTTAATTGGAGGCGGTATAGGGGTTACTCCTTTGATCGCTATGGCCTACGAGCTTCAGCGGCAGGGCAAAGCTTTCAAATTTTATTACCGGGCTAAAAGCCGCGCGGGGGCTGCTTATGCCGACATGCTACCCTCAGCTTTTGGCGATTCTGTCGAGTGTTTATTCAGCGATGAAGGAGGCCGAGAGAGGTTTGACCTCGACCAGATTATTCGCAGCGCTTCAAGCGGTACTCATCTGTATGTCTGCGGTGGGAACAGCTTTATGGATTGGGTTGTCGAAAACGCTCAGTCCTGTTTCTCGGACGAGCAAATTCATGTAGAGCATTTTTACCCCGAAGTA
>JBFHKI010000325.1:0-2328 GCA_041595415.1 Pseudomonadales bacterium
TATAGCTTGGGCTGACGCTCTTTGATCAAACGCGCCAAAGCAATAGTCGCCTGCACATCGGACAAGGCATCGTGCGCCGCACCGTGATCAATACCATTGGCCGCCGTCAGCAATTCCAACCGAAAGCTGGTCACGCCTTCTTCATTTTTTGGCCAAACGAGACTATCCGGGCGCAGCAAATGCACCAGGCGCACCATATCGATAATATCCCAGCGCGAATTGCCATTCTTCCACTCACGCGCATAGGGATCGATAAAGTTGCGATAAAACATATAACGACTTACTTCATCGTCAAAACGGATGGAGTTATAACCGGCACTACAGGTTCCCGGCTCTATCATCTCGGCCTGGATACGGCGGGCAAAATCGGCTTCGGACAAGCCTTCACGCTCGGCAACTTGGGGACTGATACCCGTTACCAAACAGGCATAGGGCGATGGCACACAGTCATCAGGCAGGCGGCTGTAAATAACTACCGGGTCATCTACAGGCTGCAGGTCGAGATCCGTTCTCTGCCCGGCAAACTGAATTGCCCTATCCTGGGAGGGGCTTATACCCGTGGTTTCGTAATCGTGCCAAAAAATGCTTTCCATAAAATAAAAACGGCGCCATCTGGCGCCGTTCCCGAATTGCTACAGATAGACTCTATTCTGATACCTGATAGCTGATTACGCCAACAACTCGGCGATTCTGCGCACGACCAGCAGCAGTAGCATTGTCGGCAATCGGCCGATCTTCACCATAACCTACTGATCTTATGCGGTTTTCTGGCGCACCGTAACGGGTAACCAGAGCCTCTTTTACGCGATCTGCCCGACGCTGAGACAGAGTTTCGTTGTACTCGGCGCTGCCGGCGCTATCCGTATGTCCTTCAATAGTCAAAGTAACATCAGGATTTTCCCTCAAGGCATCTGCCATACGCTGGAATTCAGCATCATCCAGATTTTGCAGGATGGAACTGTTGGTTTCGAACAAAACGTCCAAAGTCACGGTAACATTGCGGACAACTGGCTGCGGTGCAGGCGCTGGTTGAGGGCGTGGAGCTGGAGCTACACGAGCTGGAGCTGGTGCAGGAGCGGCTACCGGGGCTGGGGCGGGTGCCGCTACCGGAGTAGTTTTGCCACTGCGACCGAAGTGATAGTTCAGAGCGACATTAAAACCGAAATCGTGTACCTGTCCGGTAGCGTGATCACCAATAGCGGTACGGAATCGCATATCGTATTTCAGTTCAAGAAAGTCACCCAGGTACTGTGAAATACCCAAACCTAGAGTTGCGTTGGTAGTTGACTGATCAATAACTACCGAACGATCCATATCAATATGCGAAAAACCCGCAACAAGATAAGGAGTCGTTCCAAAAGAACTCTCTGAGAAATAGGTGTAATAGTTAAACGCATACTCATCTGCTTCAGCGTTTGTATCACTTGCGCTGGTTTGCACAGAAAACTCAGCCGCATATTTTGAGGAGTCAGTCGCACCAAACTCATAGCCGAGATTGAGACCGAGCTGAACGCCATTATCATCATCTGCACCACTGACGAACCGGTTCTTATCCCAGAACTGGTAAGTAGCATTAGGTCCCATATAGAAATGATCTTCAGCGGATACACCTGCAGAGACTAATGCAGAAATAACAAATAAATTTACTTTTTTCATAACAATTTTTCCCTTTTTTTGTCACCCTAACCATGTTCTTGGCGAGCTGGTGATTGGGTGGCGATTCTCGTCAAATTCAGCGCTATGTCAACCGGTAATCCGGTTAAACTTAATACATCTGTTAGAGCGTCACAAATACCTGTATTTTTCTGGAGCCAGATCAAATTTTTTAAAACACCAGATGAAAGAATGGCAATCTCAACCGCACATAATCACTGAATTTCCAGCGCACGATTTTCAATTTTTTCTTTCCAGATTGCCGGTCCGGACCTGTGTACTGAGTCCCCCAAAGCGTCCACCGCCACAGTTACCGGCATATCCTTGACTTCAAATTCATATATTGCCTCCATGCCCAATTCCGGGAAGGCAACCACATGCGCATTGGTTATCGCCTTCGACACCAAATAGGCCGCACCACCAACCGCCATAAGATAGACTGCTTTATTGTCGCGAATTGCATCTATAGCTACCTGCCCGCGCTCGGCCTTGCCGATCATCCCCATCAAGCCAGTCTGTTCCAGCATGGTTCGGGTGAACTTATCCATACGGGTTGCAGTAGTGGGACCTGCAGGCCCTACTACTTCTTCACGTACCGGATCTACCGGGCCAACGTAATAAATAAAACGGTTCTGCATGGAAACAGGTAACTCTTCGCCGGCGTTGATCATATCA
>JBFHKI010000326.1:0-2311 GCA_041595415.1 Pseudomonadales bacterium
CCAATTTCAAAGTTCGTCAAAGCTTCTTCTGAATGAGTTACAAAGTACTCCGCGTTGTAGCCAACAGTCGCAGGGGCTGTAGCGCTGCCATCGGTGTAGGTAATTCCAGCATTACCCGGAACAGATACACCATCGGGTGCGATATCAGGAACCGGAATAGACCCATTTGCAATAGCCAGCCCCTGGACCAAATTCGGATCAGCAAAACCGATATTGACTCCGGCGGGATTAGTGCCCTGTGAAAACTGGGCGTAGATACTCAAGTCGTCGCTGATCGTATTGTTTATTGCAATACGGGGTGCGAATGAAGCAGTTTCTTCGCAAGCAATATAGTTATTGATGGTGTCTTCACCACAAATTTCATCGACTTGGTACCGCCCTTCAAAAGACAGGGTTGTACGATCAGTGAGATCAAACTGGACACCAAATGAGGCACCAAAATTATCCGCGACTTTTGAAATAACGTTCCCCAGTTCCGGATCAACCGGCTCGCCTGTGGTTTCGTTTATCAGGTCATAATAAATTGCACCATAACTGTCATAACTTTCCAGGCGGTAATCATAGGCATAGTAGGATCCACTCAGGGTATAGCGAAGTCGCTCGCTCTCCGGTGAAGCCCAACGCGCTTCAAAGTATTTCTCTTCTATATACGTAGGGCTCCCTCGAACCGGCCTCCCCCCTTGGTTTTCACCCAACACGCCGTCAATTATCACTGCACTCGAATCGTTCTCCTGAGCTATCCATCTCTGGTAAAACTCATCCGTATACATACCCAAAAAAGTCAAACGACTGTCGCCGATTTCAAAGTTCAACTCACCTTGACGACGATACCTGTCGACAACAACACTGGGTACAACACTGGCGATTTGAAGAATTTGCTCATAGGTAACACCTGCGGCATCCGTCTGCGCCAGATAACTGTTGAGATCCAATCCACCGTAAGCAGCGGGGTCATAGTTGGCGATAAAATTGCCTAAAACATCGTGATTGCGACGAACAACATCGGAATCAACATCACAATTCCAGTCCTCCGAGAATAACTGTACCCTTGCGCCCATGCTCCTGCGATAAATACCACTGTCGCCTTGGCAAAGGTCTGGATTGAGAGTGTAGTTCGGCGCAGGCCCATCATCCTGCTTCAGTTTTTTGAACATCAACTCTCCATAGACCGCGTCGCCAAACTCAAAATTCAATTTGCCAGTAAAAGTGGATGAATCCTGATCACCCGTTCTGACTCCATCAGTCGCAATCCACTCGTCCGGTCCGGTAAAGCTTTCATCCACATAACTCAGACGATAACCCCATCCCTCTGTAAGGGGTCCGGATAGCGCCAAACCGACTTGATTGGCCTCCAGACTGGATGTCCGTACCTGAAAGGAACCTTCAAACTCTTCAGAGGCATCGGCTGTCACGTAATTAATCGCACCGGCAAAGGTGGATCGACCAAAAGCGGCACTCTGTGGGCCACGATAGACCTCCACTTGTTCAACACCAAAAAACCCCAAAGAAGCGATTTGCCCGAGAACCGGTAGACCATCAATAAAAGTGGTTACTTTCTGTTGCGTCGTCGCTAGCTCGTCTGACTGCACGCCACGCATTCCCGGCTGAGAAGAATTTCTGTCACCAAAGGCTTCGTCGTATGAAAGCCCCGGGATAGCATCAAACAGTTCCTGCAAACCGGTGATACCTTGGTCTTTGAGTGCTACAGAACTCATCACCGAAATTGACACTGGTATATCGACCAGCCGCTCCTCTCTCTTGCGCCCTGTTACCAGTATTTCTTCTATAGATGGAGGAGCGCCAGATCGGTCACTGGAGGCCGTTACCCGATCGGGTATCAGTTCTGCTGCTTGATCTCGGCCAAAAATAGACCCGAAAAATCTTGAGAGCAAACCTCGCGCCAAAGAATTATCCTGCGGACCACTTTCAGTTTCAGTAGCCTCGTAAGTCACAAAGATATTTTCCGGGTCACTGAACTCGAACACCAAAGGCGTTTCCCGCAACAACTCGGTTAAAGCCTCCTCAACCTTATATGTTCCATAGAGTCGATTCGTTTCAAAAGGCTGTATCGCCTGATAATCAAAAGCAATAGTTATATCAAGCTGAATAGCGAGCTCGGTTAAAGCAACTCCGGCACTTTGTTTTGGAATATCAAGCAGATAGGACTGACTCTCGGCATAAACCGGGAAAGCGGCACAAACAGATCCCAGCAGGAATGCCTTAAGTAAAAAGACCCTGCAAAAACGCCTGTAGGCCGATATTAGGCAATAACAAAAAACCGGCTTAACCCCCTCTTTGTGAACCACTCACC
>JBFHKI010000327.1:0-2309 GCA_041595415.1 Pseudomonadales bacterium
ATCTGTTCCCCGATGAGGGCGGCGAATCCAATCCCACCAACATCAATACCTTTGCGGTGGCTCTGGCCTCTCCACTGCCTCGGATCAATATTCCACTGCCGACTGGCGGCTCTGTATCACTGGTCCCTTTTGCCAAATCACCACAAGGGAACGGTATTAACGGCAGCAAAGGAAAATTCCAGCCTACTAACACCATTGTGGACTTTTATGTGGAGGACATTACTCCGACGTCGGGCAGTTTCCTGATCAACTTTGAGGATGTGGAGCAGGGAGCTGACCATGATATGGATGCAATTGCCCGCTATCAGTACCAGCTCAATGCAGATGGCACGGTAACAGTGACTGTCGACTCCCTTTATGCGGCTGGCGGTATTGACCAACATATGGGGTATATTATTTCAGGTACTACAAAAGATGGCATTTATCTGGTTGTTCGGGATCTGGGCCACGATAGCAATATTTACCGTTATTATCTGGATACTCCGCCCGGAGTAGACCCTGGGGAAGATAGGGGGAGCGATCCGTTGCCCCTCGCCAGTTCTCGAACCTTTACACCCAGCGGGTCTGCTTCGGCTACCCTGATGAAGGACCCACTTTATTACGCGGCGAAATGGGGTGGATTCAAGGATCAGGATGGCAACAATATTCCAAACCTGACTGAAGAGTGGGATACAAAAGACAATATCTCCCAAGCTCTCGTTGAAGGTGGTGACGGGGTACCTGACAATTACTTCCAGGTTACCAATGCACTCGGTCTCAAAGATCAGTTGAGCACTGCATTTAGTGAAATACTGGCTCGTGAGGCTTCGTCATCGACTGTCACTGTAAACTCCGGCGCTCTGAATACCGACACTCTGCTGTTCCAGGCTACCTTCAATGCGGAGGACTGGTCAGGCGATGTACTGGCCTATCCGGTTCAGTCTGATGGAACATTGGGGGCCCCGATCTGGAGTGCCGCTTCTGTTCTGGATTCCCAGCTTTCCGGAACCAATGAGTTTTCTACCAACCGGGAAGTCGTAACCTACAACACGAGTTCCAATAAGGGGGTAGCTTTCCGCTGGCCATCATCGCCGGATTCGCCCAGTGCCGATGAACTGGCTCCCGCCCAGATAGCGGCACTGCGCTCAAGTGCATCCGCTGATCCTGATGGCTTTGGCGAGGACTTGCTGAACTATATTCGTGGGGATCAGAGCCAGGAAGGGGATGCTTCGGTTCGCAAGTTTCGCCAGCGTGAAACCTTGTTGGGTGACATAGTGAATTCTGACCCTCTCTACGTTCCCCAGCCAGGCTTCTTCTATCCGGATTCATGGGGTTCGGGCGCTCCTGAAAACAGTGCTCCGTACTCTAACTTCCGTAGCCTGATGAAGGATCGGGACCCTGTCCTTTATTTCGGGGCAAATGATGGCATATTCCACGCCATCAATGCCTATGAGAACAACAGTGACTCATCCAGTGGTCCCATAAAGACAGATGCGGGTGAGGAATTGCTGGCCTATGTCCCATCCAAGGTTGTGGACAATCTCAGCGAACTGGCGAATTCCAGTTATAACCACCAGTATTTCGTGGATGGCCCTGCGACCTACGGAGATGTTTTCTTTGGTGGTCTTTGGCATACCGCCCTGGTTGGAACCCTGGGGCATGGGGGGCAGGGTGTGTTTGCTTTGGATGTTACGGATCCAAAAGGTCAGAGTTCAACCCTTGCATACCCCAGTTTTGATGAAAGTGACGCATCAGACTTGGTGCTCTGGGAGTTTACAGATGCCGATGATGCGGATCTCGGCTTTACATACGGTGACCCAGTCATTGTCCGGATGAATAACGGCAAGTGGGCAGCAATATTTGCGAATGGGTACAACAACACCGTTGCTGATGGTAACGCCAGCACGACAGGTAACGCAGTGCTTTATATTGTCGATATTGAAACTGGCGACATTATTCGCAAGCTGGACACCGGCGTGGGCTTTGCCGATGACCCTGAAGGACTGTCAAGACCTAATGGCCTGGCAGCTCCGGCGGTAGCGGATATGGACGGCGATTATATTGCTGATACCATTTATGCCGGTGACCTTTTCGGTAATCTCTGGAAGTTCGATGTGTCAGGAACTTCTGCAGCCAGCTGGTCAATTGCCTTTGGCTCTACGGCTTCCCCTGAGCCTCTGTTTGTGGCCAAAGATAGTGATGGCAACCGTTTGCCAATTACGTCCAGGCCGGGCGTTGGCTCCCATCCGGATACTACTGTGGGCGCGGGAGACGTACTGGTGTTCTTCGGCACTGGGAAGTACATGGAAGTTGGCGACAACGATCCTACA
>JBFHKI010000328.1:0-2306 GCA_041595415.1 Pseudomonadales bacterium
CCCCATTGGGTAAGGCGTGGGTTTATTCGAGGAAGACCGACCCCTCAACACCCGCGACAAACCAGTCCATTTCCAACAGCATTTTGTCGGTTGAACCACTGCCTTCAGGGATACGCAGTTGGCCATCAGTATCAGTGACCGGCCCTGCAAAAATATCCCTTTTATCTTCAATAAGGGCCTGACGAACCTCCATAACCTGTGCACGCAGTTCCTCAGGCACAACCGGATGGGTACCTGCTACAACATCAACGGTGCCATCTTTGAGACCGCTCCAGATATTTTCCGATTGATAAGTGCCGTCCAGAATACTCTGGATTTTGTCGCGAAAAATCGGAAACCAGTTGTAAATCGTAGCTGTGATCTGGCTGTTGGGAAATTGTTCGGAAAAATCGTTATAAAAGCCGGTGGAGTAAATTCCCCGTGTTTCCGCAACCTGTAGCACTGCGGTTGTGGAGGTACTGTGCGTGATGACATCTACTCCCTGATCAATAAGGGTTTCCGCGGCCTCCCGTTCTTTTGGCGGATCGGACCAGGCGTTAACCCAGAGCAGTTTTACCACCACATTCGGGTTGGAAATCTGGGCGCCAAGGGTAAAGGCATTGATGTCGCGAATCAGCTCCGGCATCGGGAAAGCGCCGACGTAACCCAAAATGCCAGTCTCTGAAATGGCCCCGGCAACAATGCCGTTCAAGAAACGTGCTTCGTACTCGCGGGCTCCGTAAACACCCAGGTTTTCACTGGTGCTATAACCGGTGGCGTGTTCAAATTTAACGGAGGGGAACTCTCTGGCCGCACGTAGGGCACCATTGAAATATCCATAGGAAGTAGCAAACACCAGATCGTTCCCCCGGCGCGCCAGGTTGCGGATAACACGCTCACCATCTGTGCCCTCAGGTACACCATCCACATAACTGGTTTCAATGGCCTCGCCAAAGTATTCCTGCAGGTCCTGTCTGGCGGCTTCGTGGCGGGCTGACCAGCCGCCATAGGTCACGGGGTCGACATAGATAAAACTGACCTTGAGGGGTTGGGCCGACGCCAGTGACGTCAGTAATGACAGTCCAAAAAGAAGTATAAATCCCAAAGTTTTCAATTGGTTTCCTCCAGATAGAAGTAATCGAGACCCTTATAGCTGTCGGCTTTAGGCCTCCAGCCTTGAGGGCAGCGTTCGAACAGGGGCAATTTGGTTAACCAGAAATAGGGCACCGATGAAATCTCGGCAACCGGGTCGGCTTCGTTTAGCACGGTAGCCACTGCAGCCACGGGAATTTGCATTTTCTGCAGTAGTTTTATGGAGTTGTCGATGGTGCCCGAGCTGAGCCTGGCATCGTCGACCAGAAGCACGCCATTTTTAAGACCTTGAAAACAGCGGCCGATATCCTGATCAAGGTATAACCTTTGGTGAGATTTGTTGGCCGTAGTAGCTGAACTGAGATCTATCCCGGAACTTGGTTCTACCCAGCTTTTTGGCGGGCCAAGACTGAACTCTCCCTTGCTATTCTGCTGGAGTTTGCCTTTTTGCAAGCTGGTATGCAGTGTCCAGGGGCCTTTGATTCGGGCAATTTCCTGGGTGATTTTGGGGCCCAGACTCTCGGGCGCTATAACTGCATCGAACTCGACATTTGCTTGAGCCAGTTGGTCAATAATCTGTTCAGCTATAGAAGTTAAATCGCGGGGGAATCGCTCGTTGGTCATCAGCAGGGCGATTCCCATTGAATCGCTGACTTCCACCAGTCTGAGTTCCAGCAGCAGAGGGTTTTCTGTTGTGCCAATATTGGCCAGATAAAACCCGGAGGTAAAAACCGGAGGCTCATTTGTACAGCTCAGGCGGCGACAGCTTACGGGTTTTGTGCGGTCGGCCTGGCTGTTGAGCATATGTCGCAACACCCGCTCCGGGGGGACTGCTACCCTATTACTCATGGCAAAAATACCTGTTGATCTGCTGGGGTTGTGAATCAGTTGAGTTCAACATCGAGACTCTCTTCATAGCGACTCATCAGGTACTCACCAGCGAGCATGGGTTCATAGCGGGCAGGGTTGTCCGGGGTTATGCAGCTATCGATACACTTGAGTTCGGCGTGGTAATCCATATCGTAAAAGGTCACCAGAGAGAAACGCTCCCGGCCGGGAGTGCTGAGAACCCGGTGCGGGCCGCTGCGGTAACGATCGTTGGTCCAACGTTGCAGCATATCGCCGATATTAACGATGTAACTGCCTTCGATGGCCGGTACATCCAGCCATTCACCTTGCGGGCTTTGAACCTGTAGGCCGGGGGTGCCGTCTCCGGCCACAAAGGTCACTGCACC
>JBFHKI010000329.1:0-2300 GCA_041595415.1 Pseudomonadales bacterium
GCGAGCGAACCGCACTCAACTTCCTGCAGACACTCTCAGCTACGGCAACCGCGTCCAGGCGCTATGCTGAAGCGGTCCAAGGTACCGGAATTCAGGTACTGGATACACGCAAAACCATTCCGGGTCTGCGCCTGGCTCAAAAATATGCTGTCCGTATCGGCGGTTGCGCCAATCACCGCATGGGCCTTTACGACGCTTTTCTTATCAAGGAAAACCATATTTTGGCCTGTGGCTCAATCAGCGCAGCGGTTGCCAAGGCCAGAATATTGAGACCGGAGCTGCCGGTAGAGGTGGAAACCGAAAACCTGCAGGAGGTTCGTGAAGCCTTGGCGGCAAAAGCGGATCGTATTATGTTGGACAATTTCGGATCTGAAGAGCTGCAAGCGGCAGTGCTACTTGTCGGTGACAAAGCTGAAATAGAATTATCCGGAAATATTGATTTGGGAAATCTGCGCGCCTTCGAATTTAAAGGCATTGATTTTATTTCTTCAGGTTCCATTACCAAGCATGTTCATGCTTTGGATTTATCCATGAGAGTGCAAATTTTCGACGACGAGTAATCTCAAGAAACATTTAAAAAAAAGCCCGGCAAGTGCCGGGCTTTTTATTTTCAACCTGAAAATCAGGTCAGATACTTAACACCAATTCGCGGCTTGGCAGGTACCTGAAACAGTCCAGAGAGTATCAGACAATGCGTCAGCTTTTGCTGCTGTCAGAATATAGGTTTTTCCATCGAAGCCCAATCCAGTGATTGTAGCTGCAGTGGCACCAGGCGCCCAGGTAACACTTGTTACGTTGGGGCTTTCTTCAACAGAAGCATTGGTTATACCCAGATCAGCCCAAGCTGCGTTCAAATCGCCTTCTACCTGAGCATAAATTTCTACCGCTGCTTTAACCTGGTTTACCGCACTAATGGTTTCGGCAAACTTTGATTTTGCAACATAAGATTGATACTGGGGCAGAGCGACAGCAGCCAAAATACCGATAATGGCAACTACGATCATCAGTTCGATAAGAGTAAAACCTTGTTGGTTACGTTTTTGCATTTTAAATTTCCTTTATTAAGTTAAAAAAGAATTCGTGAGTACCACGCTATTAGCAAAGCAACAGCCGTGCCAACTTCAAATTCGGCGGTTTTTGACAATTCCGGGGGAATTTTTGAGAGGTCGCTCGCAGTTTCCTGACTTTACACTCACTCGCTAATGACAAATTTTGTCACAACCGACAAATTTTGCGCATTCTCCTGCAATCTTTTGCAGCATATGCCTCGTTTACGGCACCGGCAAAGGCGAGTAAAGTTGGCACCACTGGATACAATCACCCCGGCGCAGGTAATAGAGGACTGGTTTTGGCCAAACTAAGCAAATCTCTTGAGCAAAAACTGATAGCCCAAGGCGGTATAGATGCCGACACACTGGAACTGGCCATTGAGCAATGCACCAATACCGGCAAAAAAATTATCGAACATCTGGTTGCCGAAAACTTCGTTGACGCGGCCAGGTTGGCCTCCATCATCAGCGCCGAGTATGCGGTACCGGTCTACGACGTTGCCGCACACAACCTGAGCCTTAGCCCAACAGACGTGGTTGACCAAAAGCTGGTTAAAAAGCATAAGGCACTACCACTGTACCGCCGCGGCAATCGACTCTTTATCGCCGTCGGCGACCCAACCAACCAACAGGCCATTACCGATATCCGTTTTCAAACGGGTTTGACAGTGGAAGCTGTGGTGGCCGAATTTGACAAGCTCGATGCCGCAATAGAAACCTTTTTTAAATCCCAGGAAGAGGACATAGGCGATTCACTCGGTGGCGAAGGCAGCGAATTTGGCGACCTGGATATCGAAGCCGTTGACGAGGACGCGGGGGCAGATGAAAAGGCAGGCGCCGGCGCCGATGAAGCGCCTATTGTTAAATTTGTAAACAAGGTGCTTATCGACGCCATCAAGGCCGGCGCATCCGACATCCATTTTGAACCCTACGAAAAAACGTACCGCGTTCGCTGCCGCATTGACGGCATTTTGCAGGAAGTACACCGGCCACCGTTGAATCTGGCCTCGCGCCTGACGGCACGCCTGAAAGTCATGTCCAAAATGGATATTTCCGAAAAGCGCTTGCCGCAGGATGGTCGCATCAAGCTTAAAGTATCGGCCAAGCGTGCGATTGACTTCCGTGTGAACACCCTGCCCACCCTGTGGGGTGAAAAGATTGTGCTGCGCATACTGGACCCAACCAGTGCTCAGCTTGGGGTTGAAGCGCTGGGCTTTGAGCCCGACCAGAAAAAGGCATACCTGGGCACAC
>JBFHKI010000330.1:0-2283 GCA_041595415.1 Pseudomonadales bacterium
ATTCAACCGCTTATGCCACTTCTATATGTAAACTGGGGAGTGGGTTTTGTGTTCCAGCTGGTGGCGCTATCTTGCCTGCTGGGTATTACTGCTCTGAAATGGTTTCCGCGGCATTCAAGCAGGCGGCAGGCTATCAGTGAGACGCTGGATTCAGACAGTAGGCAGCGCCCCTTGTCCCGGCTGCTAATGGTACTGGTATGCATGGCTTTTCTGCTCCAGTATCTGGCCAATTCCGGCCTATGGGTTTATTTCGATCGAATTGGTTTATTGGCAGGACATTCGCATCAGAACAGCGCCAATATCCTCGCACTCGGCGCCGGTATGGCGCTTGTGGGTACCGGGCTCGCCGTTGCTCTCACGCCGCGTCTTGGTATACGCACCGCGATCATAGTGATCAGTCTTGTAATGGCGGTCGCATCGCTTGGACTGCTGGGCGCGGAAAACTACTTGCTTTTCGCGACGTCGATCCTCGTTTTCAATGTGATGATCACCCTCGTTACGCCGTTCTACTTCCTGCTATTACTTCACCTGTCGGTTTCGCCGGGCAAATCGGCACTGCTTGGCAACTTATGCATGATGGCCGGTTTCGCGTCAGGCCCCTACCTGATTGGAAGGTTGTCTGGTGGCGATAATTTTATCACTGCGACCTATGTAACGAGTGCGATGTTTCTGGTCAGTGCCTTAATCGTTCTGGTTACTGTCACTTTGAGTGATCGGCATGTTGCGGTAGGCCAAGCGTTGTGATCTGTCCATAGAAACCACTTGCAACGGACGTCGTGCAGTTTTTTGGCGCGTCGCATCAAAAAAATAATCTGGAGTAAAACTTATGATTTCCATCCCTGATACCACCACCGGCCTTAAGCCGGAGTTCATCGCTACAGTAGACAAGATTTACCGAGAAATGGTGAACCTGCAGCCCGGCACCCGCGTGCTGCTGATAACCGATTCGCGCACTCCTCGTCATGTCATCACGACCTTTATGGGTGTTGCAATGGCGATGGGCGCAGAGGTTTCTGTTTCCGAAAACAGTCTTGGGCCGCTTCCGGCGGATCAGCCCGATTTCAAGTGGAATTCAATGGTTGAACAGGCATCCCGCGGTGCGGATTTGATCGTCGATTTTGCTGTCGGATATGCGGACTTCATTATTGAAGCTATGGAGCGAGGTGCGCAGGTGCTGGTACCGGGTGACGGGGTGGGAGGCCATCATATCGAGGACACGCTCATCCGTACAATTCTGCAAACTGACATCCACAAGCTTAAGAGAGAATCTGAATATATTCGCGATCTGTTCACAGAAGCTAAAACTGTCAGGATGACATCGAACATCGGTAGCGACTTCACAATGGATATTGAGGGGCTTCATGGGTTCCATTCTTCCGAATTCCTGTGGGACCGCGACAAGGGTGAAAAAATCATGGAATGGGCCACCTTGCCGCCTGCCGCTCCGGGAATTGTGCTGCCAAAGGGGCGTGGGGATGGTGTCGTCGCAGTGGATGGTGTCATCATGCTCGATGCCAATTACATGCCCAGTAGTCCGGTATCGCTTACCTTCGAGGAAGGCCGGATCGTCAAGGTCGAGGGTGATGACCATACGCTTATCAACAAGATGAACCGCTGGCTGGATGGGATTGAAGGTGACACCGGCAGGATGGGGCCAGTTCATTTCAATATCGGCCTCAATCCGAATGCCAAACTCACGGAGCATCAGGAATTCGAGAAATTACGCGGTAGCCTGGTTATGGGTATCGGCGATAGCCTGCTGCTCAATCAAATGCATCCCAGCGGCAATGACCTCGAGCCAGTTATATCACCAGTCCATTGGGACATCATCGTGATGAACACAACCATTTTCCTGGATGACAAGGTCATCTGTGAAAACGGCACGATGCCGGACTTCCCGGGTTAATCTCGATATGTTTCTCCGTTTCCTGATGCAGTTGCCTCAACCTTACTTCACTTAGGATCTGCCGCGTTTTCTTGGCGCTTTGTTCAACTGTTCAATCACAGAATTTAGTTGTATGTCGAAAGTTGGGTTTGCAATTGGTAAATTGCAAAAGGAAACGGAAACGAAGCCGTCGACACCAGGCTGGCGTTCTGAACAAAGATAATTTCATAGCATTATAGGTGGCTCCGGCCGTGCTTTTCAGTGAATAGGGTATGGATAGAGTATGAAAGCTTCGAAATTGATTCATGTTGTTGGCTGTCACGCTGAGGGAGAGGTCGGTGATGTCATCGTCGGCGGGGTTGCACCTCCCCCTGGTAAGACTGTTTGGGAACAATCTC
>JBFHKI010000331.1:0-2268 GCA_041595415.1 Pseudomonadales bacterium
GATGGACTGGTCGACTACTACGGCCCAATACTTAATCAAAAAGAAGCAGATGACTTTCTGGAAGTACTGTTAGAGCAACTGCCTTGGGTTCAGGATGAAGTTCATATTTACGGAAAACGCTATTTTACCGCTCGTAAGATGGCCTGGTTCGGTGATCAGGCCTATTCCTATAAATACTCCGGCACTACCAGGGTAGCGAGCCCATGGAACACCCCTCTTCTCGAAATCAAACAAAGGATCGAAGCGCTGTCCGGAAAAACCTTCAACGCCTGTCTGGCCAATCTCTATCGGGATGGCAGTCAGGGAATGTCCTGGCACAGTGATGCGGAGCAAGCGCTTGAAAAGCATGGATATATCGCCTCCTTATCGCTGGGTGCCGAACGGCGTTTCGATCTAAGACATATTCACAACAAGGAAAAAGTCTCGGTTCTGCTGGAGCATGGAAGCCTATTGGTAATGCGCGGTAAAACCCAAGATCATTGGCAACATCAACTGCCCAAAAACGCAAGAATAAAGATACCAAGAGTGAACCTGACTTTTCGACAAATGCGGGTGCAGATTGATTTCCCTGAACCCTGACATAAGCCGTAAAACAAGAATTAGCTAAGCGGGAATACCACTGTGGAACCTGAACTCAGCTGAGGGTCCAAGTACAAGCTCTTTATCAAGATTCAGGAAGTGCGTTATCCGATCATCAATAGACTCAACGGCGCAGTCATTGGCCAGCCCCAGATAATCCTGAAAATGCCGAGCCTCAGATTTCAGCAAACTGACATAGAAGTCCGCTAGCTCGTCATCCAGACAGGGGGCAAGAGCCGCAAATCGTTCACAGGAGCGTGCCTCAATAATAGCCCCTACAATCAGCGTATCAATCAACTTACCCGGTTCTGACTTGCGCACTGATTTCATCAATCCGGCCGCGTATTCGGAAGCGCTGACGTAAACATAGGGAATCGAACGTTTTTTCAAAAGAGCCACAACCTGCTCAAAGTGGCGGAGTTCCTCTCTGGCCAGTCGGGACATCTTGTTCAATAACGCAAAATTTTCGGTATATCGATACATCAGATTGAGCGCAGTGGACGCAGCTTTTTTTTCACAATTGGCGTGATCAATCAACAACACATCCAGATTACCCATAGCGGACCGAATCCAGGCATCGGGCGTTCTGCAGTTGAGAAAGGCAACGGGGGCTTCAGCGAGTTCGATTATTTTGTCGTGATCTGGTGGCATCGACCCATTTTAGCCATTTCTAACACAAAGCTCATCGTATTCTTTCCTTGTCAGATATTTGAATTGCTGACTATCGGCCAGATTTATGCGCTTATCCATTAACAGCTATGGCGCAATAGGCTAGAATTGCCGACCCAGAAATTGTCTCGCAAAAGGCAATTCAGCCGGTATCTATTAGGAGAATAAATCTGTGTTAGAAACTTATCGTCAACACGTCGAAGAACGTACCGCCGAAGGCATTCCACCCAAGCCGCTCACCCCGGAATGGACCCAGGAATTGGTAGAGGCTCTCAAAGCCCCCGCTGCAGGCGAAGAAGAATTCCTGTTGGATCTGATTTCCAACCGCGTACCACCTGGTGTTGACGAGTCAGCCTATGTAAAAGCCGGCTTTCTCTCGGCAATTGTCAATGGTGAAGCAAAGAGCCCACTAATTTCACGCCTCGATGCCATCAAGCTCTTGGGTGCCATGCACGGTGGTTATAACGTAGTAACTCTGGTTGCCGCTTTGGACGATGCCGAATTGGCCGATACCGCAGCAGAAGAGCTCAAACACACTCTGCTGGTTTTTGATGCCTTCCACGATGTAGCCGAAAAAGCCGATGCCGGTAACGCTGCTGCCAAAGCGGTTATGCAATCCTGGGCCGATGCAGAGTGGTTTACCAATCAGCCGGATGTGCCCGAATCCATTAAAACCATTGTTTTTAAAGTTACGGGTGAAACCAACACCGACGACCTGTCCCCTGCTCCCGATGCCTGGTCCCGCCCTGACATCCCTCTGCACGCCAAAGCCATGTATAAAATGACACGGGATGGTTTGACCCCGGACGAGCATGGCGTGACGGGGCCTCTCAAGCAGATAGATACTCTAAAGGCTGAAGCGGCCGAAAAAGAGATCAAGGTTGCTTTTGTAGGTGATGTTGTAGGTACCGGCTCTTCAAGAAAATCCGCTACCAACTCCCTGCTCTGGTTCTTCGGCGACGATATGCCGGGCACACCAAACAAACGCACCGGCGGTGTATGCATAGGCAACAATGTAGC
>JBFHKI010000332.1:0-2266 GCA_041595415.1 Pseudomonadales bacterium
CTGACCACCAGGCAATCTTCGGTAAGGGTTGCGAACGGCGTGTGAACCGCATCGTCGTACAGAACTTTGTCGTAGATTTCGTCAGCAAAAACAATCAGGTTGTGTTTCTCGGCAAGGCGCGCAATGGACTCGAGGGTATCCTTGCTGTAAACCGCACCAGTCGGGTTGTTGGGGTTAATAATAACGATGCCACGGGTTCGACTGGTGATCTTGGATTCAATATCTGCCAGATCGGGTTCCCAATCCTGTTGTTCATCACAAAGATAATGCACAGCTTTGCCCCCGGCCAGGCTGGCAGATGCTGTCCAAAGAGGGTAGTCGGGAGCAGGGATAAGTACTTCGTCGCCGTTATTGAGCAGGGCTTGCAAGGCCATAAGAATCAGTTCGCTGACGCCGTTGCCCATATATATATCGTTAATACCCACGCTGTGAATACCACGAAGCTGGCACTGCTGCATAACGGCTTTGCGCGCTGGAAAAAGGCCGCGAGATTCACAGTAGCCCTCGGCTGTGCTGATGTTGTAAATCACGTCCTGGATGATTTCTTCTGGAGCGTGGAATCCAAATGCACCGGGATTGCCAATGTTGAGCTTGGTTATGCGGTGACCTTCCTCTTCAAGGCGATATGCTTCTTCCAGAACAGGACCACGAATTTCGTAATTGACATTGTCCAGCTTTCTGGAACGACCAATATTTTTGGTCAATTCAGATTTACTTTTTGTTTTTGGGTTGTTGTCATCCCAGCCAATAAGTTGATGCCGAAGTTTTAACTCGTGTTTTTCTGGTATGGCTTCCTGCAATTCCCAGCGAGACACGGCTTGTCGTGTTATACCAAGGTGCTCGGCTAAAAGGGATTTTTTCCCTTCAAAATGGGTTAGGGCTTCTGCAAGTGTCAACATGGGAATTGGATATCAAATAAAGTTGACAGTTATTCTGGATTAAATACAGATTATGTCAATATAAATTGACAATATTTCGCCTGCTTAGGCTTTTTTGGTAATAACCTTGGTTTTGCGGTTCGGGAAACAATGTCGGCAAATTTCGCATTCAAGACCAAAACAGGCGCGTGCCTGACAGTGTTCCCGGCCGTAATAAATAATTTGCAGATGTAGCTGGTTCCAGCGATCTCTGGGAAAAAGACGTTTTAAATCGGCTTCGGTTCGGGCAACACTCTGGCCGTTGGTTAATTTCCAGCGCTGCGCCAGGCGATGAATATGTGTGTCGACCGGAAAGCTCGGATATCCAAATGCCTGTGCCATGACGACACCGGCGGTTTTATGGCCTACACCTGGAAGGGCTTCCAGGTCATCAAAGTTATCCGGAACCTGGCCCTTGTGTTTTTCCACCAGTATTTGTGAAAGGTTACGGATCGCTCGGGATTTCTGCGGAGATAAACCACAGGGGCGGATAATTTCCCGAATATTTTCCGTTTCTTGACTTGCCATAGCCTCGGGTGTGTCGGCAAGTTGGAAGAGTGCCGGAGTTACAGTATTGACTCTGGCATCTGTGCATTGTGCCGAAAGCAATACAGCGACCAGCAGGCTGTAGGGGTCTTTATGATCCAGCGGGATAGGGGGGGCGGGATAAAGCTCTGCCAGCTTGGCGTCAATATACTGAGCCCGCTCCAATTTGCGCATTTTTAGCGGAGGCGGGTTGTCAGGTCGACCAAACGGTCAATGCCTTCGATGCATTGCTCTATCGGCGCGACCAAAGCTATACGCATACGGTTTTTGCCAGGATTCCCCTGCATAGTGTCCCTGGCCAGAAAACTGCCCGGAACCACTTTCAGACTTTGTTGCTCATAAAGTTCTTTGCAGAATTGTTGATCGTCTATGGGGGTATTCAGCCAAAGATAAAAAGCCGCCTGCGGTATGACAAAGTCAAATTTTCCGGCCAGCCGAGGCAGAATCTGCTGATACTTCGCACGATACGCAATGCGGTTTTCCTCGGCGTGTGTTTCATCGGCCCAAGCGGCGGCACTCGCGCGTTGCATTATGCCGGGCATAGCCGAGCCGTGGTAGGTTCTGAATTGCAAGAACTTGCCAATAATATTGGCGTCGCCGGCCACAAAACCCGAGCGTAAGCCGGGAAGATTGGAGCGTTTGGAGAGTGAGTGAAAGGCCAGACAGCGTGAAAAATTGTCCCGCCCCATATTCTTACATGCTTGCAAAATGCTGGGCGCTTTGTTTTCCGGATCCAGATAAAGTTCGGAGTAGCATTCGTCACTCACAATAACAAAATCGTGCCGGTCTGCCATCTCGATCAG
>JBFHKI010000333.1:0-2223 GCA_041595415.1 Pseudomonadales bacterium
CCTGGCAATGGCCGTGGTCAGCTTGGCCATGCCTTTGATCGATCCTCGCATTGCTGAGCATTGGTTTGCCATACCCAATATATTGATTCTGGCGCCGGTGCCCCTGATTACCGCCGGGCTTTTCGTATTGTTGTGGAAAGACCTCTGTATCGCCCGCCGCGATGCCCGACCTTTTGTCACCATACTGGCGATTTTTCTGATGGGATTTGTCGGCCTTTTGGTCAGTATCTGGCCATGGTTGGTACCCTATGAAGTCACCATCTGGCAAGCGGCGGCCGCACCGGAATCCCAGTCCTTTTTGTTGGTGGGGACCCTGGTACTCTTACCCGTAATTCTGGCTTATGTGAGTTACTGTTACTGGGTATTTCGGGGCAAGGTGGATGAGAACAGTATTTACTAAAAAACAGCGGCAATGGTTTTGGTTCGCCGTTCTCTGGTTGGCGGGCCTTGCCGCGGTTTCCTTACTGGCTTTGGCGATCCGCTTTTTGTTTGTCATTCTGGGGCTGACATAGGCTACACTGGTTTATT
Organism: Pseudomonadales bacterium; assembly: GCA_041595415.1. Lineage (GTDB taxonomy): Bacteria > Pseudomonadota > Gammaproteobacteria > Pseudomonadales > GM7GCV1 > JABJGI01. The sequence goes on from JBFHKI010000333.1 coordinate 529, forward strand.
AATCCTTCGCGGTTATCCTTTTTGCCCTGTATAGATCTCCACACACACACTAATTGCTCCGATGGGCTGCTGAGCCCGGAGGAGTTGCTCTTAGCCGCCAGAGAAAAAGGTATCGAGCTCCTTTCAATTACCGATCACGATACATTGGCGGCTTATCGATCCCTGCCCAGAGCAATTCCCGAAGACATTAATCTGCTGGTCGGCATTGAGCTGTCTTCTGTATGGCGTCGAATGAACATCCATGTGGTAGGTCTTGACGTAGATCCTGAGTCAGAGGCCATGCTTATGGCCGAGCAGTTACAGAGAACCGCACGGTTAGAGCGTTTCGACACTATTATTCAGCGCTTGCAGAAGCGCGGTTTGGAAATCGACAGGGATGCCCTGATCGAAACCAGTGGTCAATGCCCCGGGCGGCCCCATATCGCCCGTTATCTGAAAGAAACAGGGCAGCTCAAGTCAGAATCCCAGGCCTTTGAGCGTTATCTGGGGCAGGGCAAAATCGGTGATGTAAAGGAGGGTTGGCCGGAGCTGGAAAAAATAGTCGGTTGGATCAAGGACTCGGGTGGGGTGGCCGTGTTGGCGCATCCTCTCAAATACGGGTTGACCCGAACCAAACTGCTCGAGCTGGTTTCGACATTCAAAGAAGCCGGAGGGCAGGCTATCGAAGTTGTTTCCGGTCAACAAACTGCTCAGCAAATTAACAGCCTTGCCGGTATTGCACGTCGTTTTGAGCTGCTGGCATCCCAAGGATCGGATTTCCACCGGCCCAACCAGCCTTGGGCGAGCCTGGGTAAAGTGGCTTCGCTCCCTGCTGATTTAAAACCGGTTTGGCAGTTGTTTATTTGATTCCGGCCGACAGCAGCTGCTTAAAATTGACGGGGTAGGTGAGTTGTTTGTGTGCTACCTGGTGGCAAGCTTATCCACCAGTGGCACTCATAAATCGCAGGATTTGAGTATCGTCCGGATCAAAATGGTGTCGCTCCGGTTTGATCCCTATGGCTTTTCTGATAATCCCCCTGATTTCGGCGTCACTGGCTCTCTCGCGCAGGGGCGCACGCAGGTCAACGGAGTGTTCATTGCCCAGGCAGAGTAAAAGTCGTCCTTCCGTTGTCAGTCGAATGCGATTGCAGCCCGCGCAAAAATTGTCCGACATGGGAGAGATAAAGCCGATTTTGCTCGAGCTTCCTGCAACGCGGTAATACCTCGATGGTCCCCCCGTTGTTTCGGTAGATGCGGTCAGGTTGAAACGCTGTTGCAGAGCCTGACGGATATCGAGGCTGTGATGTTGGGTTTCTGCGCGCTGGTGGGATGAAATCTGCCCGAGAGGCATTTCTTCAATGTAGGAAATATCCAGATCCCGGGCGATGGCAAACTCTGCCAACTCGACTACCTCATCATCATTCTGGCCCGCCAGTACAACACTGTTGAGTTTTATGGATTGAAATCCTGCTTCCCGGGCTGCTTCAATGCCGCGAAGAACATCATCCAGATTGCCAAAGCGGGTCATCGCCCGGAAGCGTTCCGGTTTGAGACTGTCGATGCTTATATTTAGCCGTTTCAGGCCGGCATTGGCTAGAGGCTGGGCAAATTTATCCAGTAGCACGGCATTGGTGGTCATGGTTAACTCGTCCAGACCCTCTAACGCACTGATAGAGGAGGATAATTCGGCAATGCCCTGTCGAACCAGTGGCTCAC
>JBFHKI010000334.1:0-2208 GCA_041595415.1 Pseudomonadales bacterium
GGGCCTTTTCCATGATGTGGCCCCGGGAGTTGACATAGCGGAAGGGGATTTCCTCTTTGCCGGAGCCATACAGAAGAATCTCGCGAAAGTCCTCCGGCAACTCGGACCAGGGACATCCTCCGTTGACGTTGCCGGAGCTACCAGCGTACAAGATCAGTGGTGGTTGAGCAGCGGCTTGGGAGAAGTCCACAGGGGTGGAAAAACACTGGAATCCCACATTTTCTGGGATAACCACTGGGTCGGTCACATCGTCTAGACAGATAGAAAGAAAATAAATATCCGATATAGCCGGACTCGCATTGCATTTTTTAGGCAATTTAGCTTTACTCCGACCCTCCTTGTTACCTGACTGCAGTCACCGAGATGGCAAATATTCTTGTACTACACGGCCCCAACCTTAACCTTTTGGGAACACGTGAACCTGGCATTTACGGCGCCGTTACTCTGGAAGATATCAATCAACGACTGAGGGATACGGCCCAAGAGGCCGGGCACTCGCTCAGTAGCTATCAGAGCAATGCCGAGCACGAACTGATCGACACCATTCAACAGGCGCGCGACAAGGTCGATTTTATTTTGATCAACCCTGCGGCTTTTACTCATACCAGTGTTGCCATACGCGACGCTCTCGCAGCGGTAGCTATACCTTTTGTTGAGATACATATTTCCAATGTCCACCGTCGTGAAGAGTTCCGGCACCTGTCGTACTTTTCCGATCTGGCTGAGGCCGTGATCTGCGGTTTGGGCCCGGACGGCTATAGCTATGCCTTGGACTATCTCATCAAACGACTGGCAACACAGGGTTAAAGATTGATGGATATTCGCAAAATCAAAAAACTGATCGAAGTGCTGGAAGAATCCAATATTGGCGAAATTGAGATTCGCGAAGGGGATGAGTCGGTACGACTTACCCGAGCCAAACAAAACAGCGTCCCGTTTCGGGCTGGCGATGACTCGCCCAAGAAAAACGACTCCAACAATAACTGATCCCCTGAATCAGAATGTCCTGGCTTGAATTGCGCATAGAAACATCACCGCAAAATTGCCCCGATGTCGAGGAGGCTCTTTTTGCGCTAGGGGCCTTATCCATCACCACCCTGGACGCAAAAGACTCTCCCATTTACGAACCGGACCCGGATCATCCACCTATCTGGCCCGATCCGATACTGGTCGGTCTGTTCCCAATGGATATTGATCAGAGCATAGTCATGCAATCCCTGTGTCGCATGACAGGACTAACAGAACAACAGTGTCGCTGGGAAATTCTGGAAGATCGCGTTTGGGAAACGGAATGGATGGCGCATTTTCAACCCATGTGCTTTGGTGACAATTTCTGGGTTTACTCCACTCCAGTCGAGCAACCCGGCGCCAAAACTTTATTGCTGGATCCAGGCCTGGCCTTTGGCACTGGCACCCACCCCACAACGGCTCTTTGCCTGCAGTGGATTATTGAAAACGATTGCACAGCTAAAACCATACTGGACTACGGTTGCGGCACCGGGCTCCTCGGGATCGCCGCTCTGATGCGTGGCGCATCGTCCGCCGCCTTTGTCGATATAGACCCTCAGGCGCTTACCGCCACGAGACAAAACCTTGTCCATAATGGATTTCAGGCCGGACATTACCAAATCTGCCTTCCCCGGAGCTACCAGGGCACACCGGTCGATATACTGGTTGCCAATATCCTGTCAGGCCCTTTGGTGGAACTGGCCGAGATACTTGCAGAGCACATTAAACCTGGCGGCCAGCTCTGCCTGTCGGGCATTCTCGATAGCCAACAGGAACAGATCCTACAGGCTTATAGCCCATTGTTTAATGATTTAGAGGTTAAACAAAGCGGCGATTGGCTTAGAATCACAGGCAGAAAACAAGAGACTGACCAAAGTTGAGTGAATACGGTTCTGTAACCCAGTGCCCGCACTGTGAAACCTCTTTTCATGTAGGCCCGATCCAGCTGGAAGCTGCCAAGGGTCACGTGCGTTGTGGCGGCTGCCTTAAAGTTTTTAACGCCTACCAGCACTTTCTTATTGAACAAAAACCCCTGTTCGACGCAGATTCCGAAAACACTGCCGATCAAACAAAGAACACTGAAGAAGAGGATCTACCTCTAATTCCAAGCCGGGCAGATTTTGAGCCTGAGCCTGAGCCTGAGCCTGAGCCTGAGCCTGAAACCGAAACCGAAACCGAAACCGAAACCGAAACCGAAAC
>JBFHKI010000335.1:0-2205 GCA_041595415.1 Pseudomonadales bacterium
CCGGATTCGGTTCTGGATACCTGGAAATATTTGAGCAAAAAGCCTTCATAAATTCTGCATATCACCGATAATTGAGACATCCCCTGCTGCTTCCGCATGGAGACAGCAGGGCACCGGCTCGAAACCATTCCTATGCCCCTTGGCTCAGGATCCCTATCGAGTTGCCTGTGCTCAATTGATGTACTCGGAGTTTGCAAATGCCAGAGCGAGATAGAAGTTTAAGCACCGAGCAAAAAGCTCTTCAGATCAACCTTGACGAGCGAAAGTACGGCACCATCGTCGAGATTGGTGCCGGCCAGGAAGTTGCACGGCAATTCTTCAAAGCTGGTGGAGCTGCGGGCAGCATTGCCAAAACCATGTCAGCTTATGACATGAAGGTCAGCGATGAAATCTACGGCCAGGCAGGACGCTATGTCAGCCGTACCCGGGTCGAGCAAATGCTCAGTAAGGAATTCGATTTGCTGATCGATCGCCTGCAGGGCAATCGACGTAGTGATTCAACCTTTTTCAGCTTCGCCACCACCGTGGCCGCCAAGGGTTACAAAACAACCCACGAATGTCATGGCTGGATGGGTATGCGCTTCCAGCTGCGTCCCACCGAAGCCCCCTGCCAGATTGTTCTTCACGTCCGTATGCTGGACAACAACAACCGCGCCCAGAGTGAAGCTTTGGGCATTCTCGGCGTTAATCTTATTCACGGTGCTTACAACCACCCTGACAACCCGCATTGGATTATTGACGGTTTGCGGGACGCACTGCGAGCTGAGCGCATCGAGGTAGATTTTATCCAGTTTTCCGGTCCCGGCTTTGCTCAGGTAGATAACCGTTTGATGAATTTGCATCTGATTCGGGCATGGCTGACCCGCACCGTGATGTACTGCCCCGACGGCCACTCGGTAGTTCCTTCCGAACAACTCTATAAAAAATCAGCTCTGGTAATCCGTGGTGCTTTCATGCCACCCACCAAGGTACATGTGGATATGGCCAACACCGGGCTGGCCCAACTCAAATCATCCGGTGCAAACGACGCTTTGGTCATGGCAGAAATTTCCATGTCGACCTTGAAAGCCGGTGGCGACTCCAGTGACGAAGAATTCCTCAACCGGGCAGATCTTATCAATTCTCTGGGCTACAACGTTTTGGTAACGGATTTTGTGAGGACATTCAGTCTCAGATCCTGGATCCGTCAATATACCCAGCATCCTATTGGTTTAGTGGTTAAAGCTACCGACTGCAATTTTCTTTTCGATGAGACTTTTTACGAAGGTCTGGAAGGCGGCATTCTGGAGGCCATGGGCAAGCTCTTCGCCGATGACACTCATATGTTTATCTATCCAGCTATAGACAACAATAACCAGCGGGTTGATCTTGAAAACCTGCAAGTACCTGAACAACACAAGCACCTGCTTAAATTCCTTATTGCCAACGGCAAAATGCTGGCCAGCGAAGACTGCGCAGAGGAAAACCTGCACTTCTCGGCACGAAAACTGCTCAACTCTATTGCCGAGGGCCGCGGAGATTGGGAAGAACAACTCCCTCCCGCGGTGCGTGACTTGATTGTCGAACGTAACTTACTTGGCTTTCCCGCATAAGCCAAATATCGCCAAACCGCGCTAACTGCCCTTCAGCACAAAAGGCATGCAACTTCAGGCCGGGTTGTTTTTAAAGGGCTTAAACAATACCAACATGGCTGGCAATAGTGTTAAAGACCCCACCAAGGCAGCGGCCATCGCCAAGCTGGTAAACAAGCCGAAATAAATCGAAGGGATAAAGTTCGACAAGGACAGTAATGAAAAACCAGCGATGATTGTAATCGCTGTGTAGATCAGGGCACGCCCTATGGTGGCGTGGGATCTGTGCATTGCGGCTGGATAATTCCCATCCAGCGCCAATTCATCGCGGAAGCGGTGAATGTAGTGGATGGAATTATCCACCCCCATTCCCACAGAAATCGCAGCTATAGTGATGGTCATCAAGTCGAGTGGAATGCCAAACAGTCCCAGACTACCTAACACGATTCCAGCGGCCAGAAAGTTAGGCACAATGGCGATCAAAGAGATGCGAATGGATCGGAACAGAACGGCAAACATCAACATGATGCCCACAAATACCGCCACCAAGGTCTGTATCTGAGAGCCAAAGAGGCTTTGCAACATATTGTTGTAGAGCACAATCAAGCCTGTTACCCGTACCTGCTCTGGAGCC
>JBFHKI010000336.1:0-2130 GCA_041595415.1 Pseudomonadales bacterium
ACCAGTCGCGAATTCAGCTGCTCCAAACCTGACTGAAACTCAAGTTGTAAAACCATCCTGTCCATACTCAGGCGAAGCAATTTGAAGCGCTCAACCTGTTCCAGGCTCTGTATGTAATCCCTAACCCTGCGGTAAGCATTAAAATCGGGGATTCCGGAAATTTCGATACTGACTTGCGTATCCAGCGTAGCGCTGGCGACAAAGGCTGTTTCCAGACTAAGTTGATCCAGATAGGAATCCAGACTGAGGCGCAAAGCCTCAATCAGGCTTTCGGCTTGCATTTGTTCCTGAAATTCCAGTTGTTGACCAATAACGCTCAAATCACCAAAACTTCTTGAGTCAGCTTTGTTAGTCAAGCCCACATAACCGGTTCTGACTTGTTCGACTAGCTGCTCTGGACGCAAACGAATAATAGCAATCTTATCTTTGGGGATAGCAGACAAAACGGGATCCATGGTCGACTGCTGTAATGACCAGACAGCACTGGCAGGAAGCTGTATGAGATTCAGGTTTTCTTGGGATAACAGCTGTAAAGCAAACCCTCGATCAAAAGCCGCCTGTTTAAGATAGGCAAAAATGGCGGGGTGTGTCGATTCCGTCAATAGCTTTGGCGAGCCACCAAGTTCAACCGTCACAAGAAACAGAATTTCGGCACGATTTGCCGGCCATACCGGTATTTCGTAGCGCCGGATCAATTGATCTACCTGACTGCTGACAAAGCGCATATAAAGAGCATCAGCTGACTGGGTTGTGATGTCATCATCGGCTGGCAATTCGATACTCTGAACTCCAAACTCAGAAATCATTGCGCTGGCATTTTGCAGGTCATTAGCCAACTCAGGAAAATCAGCTGTCCCGGAGTAGCCGGAAATTTTGTTTAATACGCTGGCCAAACCTTTTTGCATAGCGGCTTGTTGCGCGACAGCATCTCGGCTTTGTAATGGAATACGTGCCTCATAAAGGTGTTCAATCCGTTGCTCTGCCGAAGCCAGACAGCAGAAAGACAACATTGACAAGGCGATAAGTCGCAGAGACTTCAGGTTCAAAATATCGGTCACAGAGCAGGTGTTTGCTTTACATGGCATGAATTGATGATTTTACACCAAGGTCTATCTGGATACCCATCTCATTTGTTTGCAGGCAAATAACAGCACAAGCGAAGGTTTGGCATAGAGCGCCTCACTTAACTTGGGTTAGAATGCGCGACCACTTGAACAAGACTGAACATGAGCACCGATAAAACCTCCCTTACCTACCGAGATGCCGGCGTTGACATAGATGCCGGTGACGCGCTGGTCCAGCGCATTAAAAGTGTCGCAAAGCGTACCCGAAGACCTGAAGTTTTAGGTGGCCTGGGAGGATTTGGAGCACTGTGTGAAATCCCGGAAAAATACCAGAGTCCGGTTTTGGTCTCCGGCACCGACGGCGTCGGGACCAAATTAAAACTGGCGGTTGAATACGGTATTCACAACAGTATAGGTATTGATTTGGTAGCTATGTGTGTGAACGACCTGATTGTCACTGGTGCCGAACCCCTATTCTTTCTCGACTATTACGCGACGGGTAAGCTGGACGTTGAAGCCGCCGCCGAAGTAGTGTCCGGCATAGGGCTTGGTTGCGAAATGGCCGGTTGCTCACTGATCGGCGGAGAAACCGCAGAGATGCCCGGCATGTACGAAGGCAGCGACTACGATCTGGCGGGATTCTGTGTCGGCGTGGTCGAGAAATCTGAAATTATCGATGGATCCAAAGTACAAGCCGGAGACAAGCTCCTGGCCCTGCCCTCCAGCGGCATTCATTCAAACGGTTACTCTCTGGTTCGCAAAGTTATCAGCGAACGCAATATAGATGTCGTCAATACCGAAATTGGTGGCAAAGCCATGCCGGAAGTATTGCTGGAACCTACCCGCATATATGTCAAAACCCTGCTAACTCTTATTGAGTCGCTGCCTGTACATGCTATTGCCCATATTACCGGTGGTGGCCTGACAGAAAACCTGCCCAGAGTCTTGCCGGCCGAGCTGAACGCCATAATTGACTTAAATAGCTGGTCCATGCCCGCTATTTTCCAGTGGTTACAGGAGCAGGCCAATATCGATGCCGATGAAATGCTCAAAACCTTCAACTGCG
>JBFHKI010000337.1:0-2122 GCA_041595415.1 Pseudomonadales bacterium
AGCTCTGCAGAGCGACTTCGACCCCCAGTTCGGTCTTCAGATACTGTTCCAAGCCGGCAATATCCCACTGTTCAGCAAAACCCTCAGGTGGAAGGTAGGAGAAAACCGCGGCTTCCACCGCATCCGCCCGCATGGCGAGCAGAATATCGGAGATATCGTCCTGATCCAGCAACTCATTCCGCTGTTGGTATATAACCAGACGCTGATCGTTGGAGACATCATCGTATTCAAGTAACTGTTTGCGGATATCAAAATTGCGGCCCTCAACCTTGCGCTGGGCCTTTTCTATCGAACCGGTCACCATGCGATGCTCAATCGCCTCACCTTTTTCCATTCCCAGAGCTTGCATCATGTTTCGCACACGCTCCGAGGCAAACAGCCGCATGAGGCTGTCTTCCATGGAAAGATAAAAACGGGTCACACCGGGATCGCCCTGTCGGCCCGCGCGACCACGCAACTGATTGTCAATTCTTCGCGACTCATGCCGCTCGGTGCTGATAATGTGAAGACCACCGGCCTCCATCACGATCTGCTGACGTTTTGCCCAATCTGCCTTGTGTGCCTCTATTTCCTCTTCCGTAGGGTTCTGTAACTGCGCAAGTTCAGCTTCAAGATTGCCGCCCAATACAATATCGGTGCCTCGTCCGGCCATATTGGTGGCAATGGTGACCCGCCCCGGACGGCCGGCCTCGGCGATAATCTGGGCTTCCCTTTCGTGCTGTTTGGCATTCAGAACCTGGTGCTCAATTTTTGCCTTGGTTAACAGCTGGGACATCTCTTCCGAGGCTTCAATCGAAGCTGTACCTACCAGTACCGGGGCTGACTTTGCCTGACACTCCTTTATGTCTTCGATAGCGGCTTGGAGTTTTTCTTCCTTGGTAAGGAAAATCAGATCATTCAGATCCTTGCGAGCCGTAGGTTTGTTAGTCGGCAGGATTAAAACCTGTAGTCCGTATATTTCCTGGAACTCGGCCGCTTCGGTATCCGCCGTACCTGTCATGCCGCCCAGCTTTTTATAGAGACGGAAAAAGTTCTGGAAGGTAGTAGATGCCAGTGTCTGGCTCTCCGCCTGAATCTTTTGTCCCTCCTTGGCCTCAATTGCCTGATGCAGCCCATCGCCCAGTCGTCGCCCGGGCATTTTTCGACCGGTGTGTTCGTCGATCAGAACAACTTCACCGCCACTGACTATGTATTCAACGTCTTTGCGGAACAGGTGACGGGCCCGCAATCCAGAGAGCATGGTCTGCAAAAGGATCTGGTTTTTGGGTTGGTATAGACTCTCGTCTTCCGGCAACAAGCCTTCAGCCACAAGAAGCGACTCGACCTCCGAATGGCCCTCTTCTGTCAGATCGACCGTACGCATTTTTTCATCGATACTGAAATGCCCCTTTTCAAGCAAACGGCATTTTGGCAGCCCATCAAGTTCCACCTGGACCAGATCCAAACCTTTTTCTTTTGCCAAGCTCAGCGCCTGACTGAGAGGTAAGGCCTTGTCTTCGGGCAGCTCTGTCTCCAAAAGATATACTTTGGGTGATTCAATATCCCGATTTCGTGGTGCGTCCGGCTCTTGCTGCAACTTGAGTTTGGGAACAATGCGACCAATTTGACTAACCAGAGCCGAGTTGTCTTCCGCTGCTCCGGAAATCACCAGAGGGGTTCTGGCTTCATCGATAAGGATCGAATCCACTTCATCGATTATGGCAAAGGCCAGTCCTCGCTGGGTACGGTTTTCCCGCCTCAGGACCATATTATCCCGCAGGTAATCAAAGCCGAATTCGTTGTTTGTGCCATAGGTAATATCTGCGGCGTAGGCCTCTTGGCGGCTACAGGCACGTAACCACTGGAAGTTTGGAATATCGCTTTGATATTCGAGGTCTATTACAAAAGAGGCATTCTCCGGCCCAAAGGCACCTGCCGATTGAATCACACCAATACTGACATCCAAAAAATTGAAAATTGGTGCCATCCAGTGCGCATCTCTTCGCGCCAGATAGTCGTTGACCGTTATCAAGTGAACACCTTCACCAGTGAGAGCGTTCAAGTAGGATGGCAAAGTCGCCACCAGTGTTTTACCTTCACCGGTACGCATTTCGGGAATCTTGCCTTCGTGCAAAGCAATACC
>JBFHKI010000338.1:0-2122 GCA_041595415.1 Pseudomonadales bacterium
AATTTCTTTGGCATATTCGCCAAGTGCATCGAATTCATCAGGATGTACGTAGCGCTTCACTGGATAATGGTGGCGTGAGGGTTGCAGATATTGGCCTAAGGTTAACATATCTACTCCATGGGCACGTAAGTCCCGCAACACACCTTGGATTTCTTCGTTTTCTTCACCCATTCCCATCATTAAGCCGGATTTTGTTTTCACTTGTGGGTGCTCGGCTTTAAATTTCTTGAGTAAATCCAGTGACCATTGGTAATTGGCGCCAGGACGACATTCCCGGTACAAACGCGGAATGGTTTCCAGATTATGGTTAAACACATCTGGAGGGGTCTGCGCCAAGATATCAATCGCTGGCTGCATACGCCCGCGAAAATCCGGTGTCAGTACCTCAATCTGAATCCCGGGAGAACCCTCCCTGACCAGGCGGATGCAGTCGGCGAAGTGCTGCGCACCACCATCTCTTAGATCGTCTCTGTCTACCGAGGTAATAACCACATAGTTGAGCTTCATCAGGGCCACGGTTTGTGCCAGATTTTGCGGCTCTTCAACATCCAGTGGTTTGGGCTTGCCGTGGCCTACATCGCAGAACGGACAGCGCCGGGTACAAACATCTCCCATGATCATAAAGGTTGCCGTACCACCACCGAAGCACTCGTTCAGATTCGGGCAATTGGCTTCTTCACATACTGTGGAGAGTTTGTTTTCACGCAGCAGGTTCTTGATGCGATCCACTTCATTACTCTGCTCCAGACGAACACGTATCCAGGGCGGTTTACGGATATATTCTTCCGGCTCGGCCTTTAATGGAATCAGCTCAACCTTGTCAGCATCTCGCAGCTTTTCTCCGGGCTGACGGCTTTTTGCGCGTCGCGGTGGTTGTATTTTTGGATCGCTCATAGGGTTGATAAAACCTTTGGATTGTCGCTACGGGAAATTGTCTGATATCCCAGGCGACGGGCAAGTATTGCCGAAAGCTCGGTAGCGGCAACAGAAATTGGGGGCGCATTATCCCGTAAATTGCTGATCTGTGTAATAGGCACCCCCAGATCACAGGCGTTTATGCCCATCCAGGGGGCCATATCCATATCCACATTCAGTGCCAGACCGTGGTAGCTGCAACCCCTGCGGATACGCAAACCGAGTGATGCAATTTTTTTACCCTCGACATATACACCGGGAGCATCGGCACGGGCTGCGGAGTCAATCCCAAGAGAGAATAGGTACTCCTGGATACTGTCCTCAATCAGACTGACAATATCCCGCACACCCTTGTCCAGCCTTTTAATATCCAGCAACAGATAAACAACCAACTGCCCGGGACCGTGGTAGGTAACATCCCCACCGCGATCCACTTGCACCACCGGAATATCACCGACATTTAACAGATTAGTGCGATTGCCCTTTCGACCCAAGGTATAAACCGGATTGTGCTGTAACAGCCAGATTTCATCCGCGGTTTCGGCATCACGCTGCTCGGTAAAGTCCTGCATGGCCTGCAGACTGATTTGATAGTCCACCAAGCCAAGCTCGCGACAGATAAGCTGCTCGGCTGACACTTAAAGAACCAGCTTCACCAGCTCACTTACCCGCAGCTCCCGATTGAGTTCAGACAACTGCTCTGGGCCCGTTGCTGTTATCCAGAGGGTCAGGGACTGGTAGTTACCATTGCCGGACAGGTTTAATTGAATACGAGTTGCATCAAAACCCGGCGCATGGCGCTCGACCACATTCAGCACCACTTCCTTAAAGCCGGGATCGGACAGCCCTATAACCTTGACCGGATAGTTTTCGCAGGGGAATTCAATAGTTGGGGGATCGAGCTCACTCACGCTTGACTTAAAAACCCCATAAAAAACAGTTTGATTCGGTCCCAGAGGCGGCCAAAAAGTCCCGCCTGCTCCACTTCCTGCTGGGCCACCAAAGCGGCTTCATGTAGCACCTCGCCACGGTAGATCACCTTGATCAAACCCACTTCCTGCCCACGAGCGATTGGGGCACGAAGATCGTCAGGCACCAGAATCTCGGCGGTCAAAGCCGCTTCATCACCACGTGGAATGGTCAGTTGCACATCGTCTGCAACGCCCAATGTTACAAGCTTGCTCTTACCTTCCCAGACCTGGGCTTC
>JBFHKI010000339.1:0-2119 GCA_041595415.1 Pseudomonadales bacterium
CATTCAGCGCCATCTCCGACCAGCGAAGATGCATACCTCCGATCAAGGTAAAGCGTTTTTTAACCTCCAGATTTTTCTGACTCTCAAGTTTTTCGACTGAACAACTGTAGAGCGCAAAAGCCTCTTCTGTCATTCCGGCATTACTTAGCGCCGCCAGAAGCAAACCAGTGGAATTAACGAACTTCTTTGTGGCCGTTTCTACCCTGTCCGAAAGGTCGAGCAACATTTCTGAGCTTTCGTGAGCTGCGCCCAAATGCGGAACGGCATCGCGCCAGAAAGACTGATCAAAGTAATACCTCCCCGTCTCCATACTGACTTCATAGCAACGCTTTAAACGAAATGTATCGGATCGGAGCCACTCTTGGTGACAGGGACATAAAAAGCTTTTAAGCATTACACTGCTCCATCTGGGAAGATTATTGATAATGATAATCATTCTCATTTAAGGCAGCAAGGCGTATTTTGTATTCTTTAGTTATTTACCCTTGAAAAAGAAAATGCCAATGCGCCGTAATGGGGAAATACAGCGCATCGGCAAAAAAAGCCAAGCCGATTAGAACCTATAGCTGTAGCGGAGATGCAGAGTACGATCTGTACCCAGATTGTCGTAATAATAGCTCGAGCCATCAGCGTCCAAAGTGCCTCGCCCGACCGAGGTGGCATAGATTTCATCGGTAAGGTTTTCAATTCGCGCCGTCAATTGATGCTGATCATGGTCGCCAAACTGGTAATAAGCCGATAGGTCCACCAGCAGGTAATCGCCGCGCTCCAAACCTCGGGAGCTGAAATTTCCCACCTGGTCAAAGGACAGGCTCACACCCAGAGGCAAGGCAGCCGCCGCGTAATCAATAGATAATTTGGTTTCATTTTCCGGGATATCGGAAAGCTGACTGCCGCTGTTGTTCAACTCGGCCTCGGTAATAGAGTGACTGAAATTTGCGCTCCAGCGGGCATTGAACTGAAAGCCGGCAATAAACTCCCAACCTTCTACATTGACCTCGTCATCGCTGTTGGCAAAGGACTCGCCCACCACACCATTTATTTCCAAAGGCACATAGGAATCGATGTAATTAGTTATATCCCGATTGAAATACACCAGCTCGGCGCTCAGACGCGAACTCTGATAACCCACAGCAAGATTCAGGTTGCGGCTTTTCTCGGCTTCCAAGTCAGGGTTGCCAATGGCAAACCAACCGCCATCCGGCACACCGTCGTTGTCGTTGTCATAGTATTCGTTGAGGAACAACTGTTCCGCATCGGGCAGCCGGAAGGAAGTACCTATATTGGTACGGGCGTAATAATTGGGTGAAAAATCATATTGACCACTAAAATTCCAAACCTTGGATGACTCACTATTGGAAGGCCGGTTATCCCGCACACCAAAGGCCAGACGGGTATTGTCAATGGTGCCCTCCAGAGTACGAATCTGGGCATAGAGGGCATTTACACTCTCTTTTTGGTCCGCGATAACCCAGACATCATCCTCACCGGAAAAATTCTGGTTATCAAAGCCCACAACATATTCAACACCTTGGTCAAAATTGAATTTGGCCATAGCGTTCAGACCATAGTCCTCATACCCCCAATATGTTCCGCGGTTCAATTCCAGCAGATTGCCAGTCATATCACCGCTGGCATCCAACTCGTTGCGAATGCGTGTATACAGGGTATCCCAATTGTGCCAATAGGCTTTGACATAGAGTTCGGCGCTGTCACTCACGCGATGATCCAGCTTCACCGTAGCGATATCTTCCTCCCGCGCGTTATAGGTCTCCGCATTAAGGTAGGGGTAGGCGAAGTCCAGATCCGCGTCGGTACGCTGGTACTGCATGGACAGCCGGGTATTGTCTGAGATCTGCCAGCCGTATTTAGCACCAAAGGTATTTACCTCATACCCTCTGTCCAGGTCGGTAGAGCTGGGCTGAATTTCGGATTTGCGAAAAGGGGTATAACCCTCGGCTTCATCGCGCGAGAGGTAAAAAATGAACTGGTGTTGTTCCGAACCACAGCGGATATTCCCCGCCAAACTGGTACCGGTATTCGAGCTGGCACCCACACTGATATCGCCCTCAAGCCCTTCCCGGTAGCCCTTGGTAACAATATTGATAACGCCACCCAC
>JBFHKI010000340.1:0-2092 GCA_041595415.1 Pseudomonadales bacterium
CCTCTGATCCACGGCCCCATGGGTTTTGATATTGGCGGTGACATACCGGAAGCCATTGCCCTCTCAACTCTCGCCCAGTGCCATCAGATACTTTTCCGCCGATCGGAAAGAGCCTCGTTCGAGTGAAACCTCTCGCCACCGTTATTCTGGCAGCTGGGGCTTCACAGCGCTTTGGAGGTATCAAACAACTCGCCGATATTCAGGGCAAATATATGCTGCAACATGTGCTGGACAACTGCCAGATGCTGCACAATGCGGACCTTTTTCTGCTGTTGGGGGCTAATCGTAGAATAATTCAAAATAGCCTCCAAACCACTGATACACAAATAATCTACAACCCGGACTGGCCGAAGGGCATCGGCTTCAGCATCCGCACCGCCACCCGGAAGCTACACAACAACTATGCGGGCATTTTATTCATTGCCGGCGACCAGCCCTGGGTTTCCGGTGCCCAACTGACAGCCTTGACCGAACTGTGGCACAGCACTCCTGAAAAAATTTGTGCTGCGCAATACGCCAAGAATATAGGTATCCCTGCCTTGTTTCCCGCACCTTTTTATCCCGAACTCATGAAACTGGAAGCCGATTTTGGTGCAAAAAAACTGCTCCTCGCACACCGAGACAAAATAGGAACTCTGGACATACCTCAAGCGGCTCTGGATATTGACTGGCCAGAAGATATTGTTGATAACACTTGATTAACTTGTCTGACAGATAGCCTTCCTCTATATTCAGGGACGCTTTTGAATACCTGCTCATCATCAAAAGCTTCGCCAACAGGCAAAGGGGGAAGAGCTAACAATGGCAATCTCACTACGAGTCAACGGTACGGGCTATCTGCTCGATGTCGAACCGGAAACACCCTTACTCTGGGTACTGCGTGACCATATTGGTTTAACAGGCACCAAGTTCGGTTGCGGAATCGCCCAGTGCGGTGCCTGCACAATCCATCTGGATGGCCAAGCCGTCAGAGCCTGTATCACTCCAGCTTCCAGCGCCACCGGCCATGAAATTACCACCATCGAAGGGCTGTCCGAAGACGCAAGTCACCCCTTGCAAAAAGCCTGGGTAGAGAATTCAGTACCCCAGTGCGGTTATTGCCAATCCGGACAAATCATGTCTGCTGCGGCTCTGCTCGATCGAACAGCCAGCCCCAGCGATACCGAAATCGATACCGCCATGGCCGGCAACCTGTGCAGATGCGGAACCTATCCCCGAATCCGCAAAGCAATACATCGCGCCGCGAATTTAATACAGACGTCCAGAGGTTAAGGTGAACAGCCCCGCCAAAGTCTCGCGTCGAACCTTTATCCGGACCATGGCCGGAGCCGGTGGCGGTCTGTTACTGGGCTTTTACCTGCCCGGCGCGAGCGCCGCCGTGGTCGCCCCCAAACCCTGGACCAGCCCGACCGATGGTACTGAAATCAACGCCTGGCTGACCATAGATACCGACGGCACTGTGACTATCCGTGTACCCCACACCGAGCAAGGTCAGGGGGCACTTACTTCGGTTTCCAGCATGATCGCGGAAGAGCTCGACGTTCCCTGGGATCAGGTTCAGGTGGTCTTTGCCGATATGAACCGTCATGTGAACCGGGGGCAGGAATATATAGTCACTACCACCCACGGCTCACAACTGGTGCGCTTACAACACCCGCATATTATGCAGGCCGGCGCTTCGGCACGGGAACGTCTCAAAGCTGCCGCCGCTCAAGCCTGGGGGGTTGATCCGGCCCAGGTAAGTGCAAAACAGGCAGTGCTCAGCGCCGGCAATCGCCGCGCGAAATATGCCGAATTTGCCAGTGCAGCAGCTGAGATTCGCCTCGCCGAAGAACCCGCCATAAAAACACCAGATCAGTGGTGGCTGCTGGGACAACCAACTCCGAGAGTTGATGTGGCAGTCAAGGTCGATGGCAGCGCACAGTACTCTATCGACACCAAATTGGAAGGCATGGTCTATGCAGCTGTCAAAAGCTGTCCGGTACCCTGGGGCAAACTGAAGGGCTTTGATTTTAACGCCGTCAAAGATCGTCCCGGGGTCATCACCGCCATAGAATTCAAAGCCCAGCCAGGCAAAACCTTTACTTCGGAC
>JBFHKI010000341.1:0-2089 GCA_041595415.1 Pseudomonadales bacterium
AAGGGCTGAGCAATTCCGGCAAAGTGTTGATCGACAAAATGAATGGACTGGGAATTATGGTGGATGTATCCCATACATCACGGGAGACAACCTTGCAGGCAGCCAGCTATTCAAAAGCGCCGGTTATCGCCTCGCACTCAGGTGTCATGGCGCTCTACGAACACCCCAGAAATCTGAGCGATGAAGAAATTATTGCCATAGCTGCGGGGGGTGGTGTAATCCAGTTAGTGGCCTTCGATACTTATATGCGAGAAGTGAACTCTGAAAATCGCGCCGCCATCAATCAAATCCGGGAAGAGCTGGGTATGACGGCCCCGGACGCCTACAAATATGCTACACAGGAAACTCTTGGAGAGCAGCGTCGTCGTGTTGCAGAACTTGACGCAAAATGGTCACGCGCCAATGTTTCCACTCTGGTTGATCACATCGACTACGTAGTAAATCTGGTGGGTATTGACCATGCCGGAATTGCTTCGGACTTTGGCGGTGGTGGCGGGGTGCAGGGTTGGGACAATGCTGCAGAAACCCGGGCGGTGACAGACGAGTTACGCCGGCGCGGTTATTCTATCGAAGAGATACAAAAAATCTGGGCCGGAAATCTACTCAGGGTCTGGTCCAGAGTGGAAGAAGTCGCACAAAGTTCCTAGTGTCTGCCCCTGTTTTACCCTTTTTATCTGAAATGCCGGTGCCGAATGGCGCAGGGTTCACAAAATACATTCTGTGAAAGTTTGAGGGTTGGGTTGTCGAGTTGTGATAGCATCAATTTCCATTCAAAAAAGCTGGGGGGCTTTGATGGAAAATCTAAAGAGCAAAAAACTTGTAACTCTCTTCTGTGCCTGTACTTTTTGGCTATCTGCTTATCTCTGCGCTGATCCCATTCCTGAGGGGTGGTTAGCGCACAATATGGAGCCTATAGGCTTTCTCGACTACCAAGACCGCTACGCCGGTAAATTTACGATTAAAGAGCATAATGGCCGTTGGTATATCTATACCGCCGTGTCGAAAACCCAGGAAGGGCATGGGCCCATTCAACCACCCATCCTGAGGGTTATCGATGTAACGGATCCGACAGATCCCCGTGTGGTCAAAGATATTGAATACCCTATGGATGGCAATATGTCACAGATCACCTCACAGGGTGACTTGCTGATGGTCGGTCTGGCGCGGGAATTGACACAGTATGACACTCAACATGCCATTAACTTTATGTCTGAGTTCCAGCCCGAAGAGATTCCGGCGGACAAGCTTAAGTATGAAGGTGTGCTGTTCTACGATATTAGTGATCCGGTAAATCCGGTTGAGCTGTCCCACTGGGAAACTGGTGCCTACGGAGTGCACCGTAATATTCTGCACGATGGATATGCTTATCTTTCGGCAAGCGCTCCGGGCTATCGCGCCCAAATATTCAAGATTCTCGATGTTCGCGATCCGAAAAACCCCAAGGAAGTGGGCCAATGGGCTCAGTTTGGCCAGCGCCTCGGTGAAATTCGCCAGGACGGGGTGATACCCAGCTTCCATGGGCCGGCAATTATCAGCCCTGATGGCAATACAGCTATTCTTGGCTACACACCGGATATGGTCACTTTGGATATCAGCGACAAGTCCAATCCCAAACTGGTTGGCCGGTTGCAGATTGTTCCACCCTTCGTAAACAACGTTACCCAATCAGTGCATTCCGTTATTCCCTACTGGGACCGTGGGTTGGTGTATGTAAACGGGGAGCCAAAAATTCCACAATGTGGGGAGTCTATATCGGCCAATATCATGGTGCAGAACGCCGATCCGACCAAGCCTTATATGATGTCCTATATGCCTATTCCCGAAACGCCCGAAGGATACGCTTGGGATAATTTTTGTGATCGACCGGGACGATTTGGCCCGCATAATGTGAATAATGAAATCCACAATCAGGATGTTATGCAGCCCAACGATCTGATTCATCTGGCCTATTTCAATGCCGGAATCCGTGTGTACGATATCGCCGAGCCACGCTTGCCAAAAGAAGTGGGTTGGTTTTTACCGGGAGATCCAAAAACTCCCAAACGGTCGCAATCGGGTTACCTGCCGATTTCTATTACCCAGGAAGTGC
>JBFHKI010000342.1:0-2069 GCA_041595415.1 Pseudomonadales bacterium
CAATACCTTAGGCCCAACAGGGGCAGCGGATAAGGGAGTTTTTGCACCGTATTGGTCTGAAATCCCTAATTTTTTTGACAGAATGCCCCAAGGTGGTGCTCTATAGGCGCGATGAAACCGGAAGGTAGCGCCCCAAGACTCGCTGCGAAATGCCTTGGGTACAGAGTGATATACAGGTTCGGAAACGAAACCAGAGCTGCTGTGTTGGATTATTTAGGTTGCCGCGATTTGCTGAATATAGAGTGCAGTAGCCAAATCTAGATGCGCACCACCACCGTTCTTGAAAATAGTAATCTCTGCGTCCGATCGTCGCCCCTGAATGCCGCTGCAAAGGTCGTAGAGATCTCCTCTAATGTCTTGCTCCGTTATCACCCCTTGTGTAATTGGAATAACCAGCTCGCCAATCTCGTGAATGGTGGTCTCACGTGCATCGACAAAGATCGAACCCTTTCGAATCAGTCTATCGTCAGCTTCCCTCATATCCGAACGATAGGCGCCAATCAGATCGACATGGGTCCCGGGTTTTATCCAATCACCTGAAACGATGGGATGGACAGACATGGTGGCACTGGACACAATATCGGCCTGCTCCAATGCCTGTTGCAGACTCTGAATCGCTTCAACCGACTTTTCCTTTGCAAGTTGCTCTGCTTTTGAAAAGTTTCGATTCCAAACGAGAATTTTATCTATTTTGGGAAAGACTTCTCTGTAAGCATCTATAAGCGAATTTGAAACAGCGCCGGCTCCTACTACGGTTAATACTCTGCTGTCAGGCCGAGCCAGGAACTTGGCACCCAGCACAGAATCACCAGCAGTTTTCCACTTTGTCACCAAGGCCCCATCAATTAAGGCTCTCGGAACCCCTGTTTTGTCATCGAATAGAGAAAAGATAGAGTGAACGCTTGGAAGTGCTGGATCGCGTTCTGGGTTGCCAGGAAATATCGTCGCGGTCTTTACACCAATACCAGTGCCCTTAATCCAGGAAGCACGACTCAAGAGTGTGCTGTTACCCTGCTTAAAAATGATGTCATCGATATCAGCGCGTGGTTTTAGATGAGCTTGAACGAGCGCTTCTGTAACCCCAAGCCAACTTAAGCGGCTCTCGACCTGTTCAGATGTTATAAAAGGTATAGAACCAGCCACTCTAATTACTCTTCAGCATAGGCCAGGTATCACCAATCCTATAACCTTCAGGCCATGGATCGGTCGGATCAAGCATATGTTGGTAGGTACCCGTTATCCAAGCCTGCCCTGAGAGCTCGGGAACAATCGCGTCTTTTGAACCAACCTTGGTGGTTCTGATGATCTTGCCATTGAATGATGAACCGATCACTGAAAGAGCCTGGTAATCTTCGGCTAGTTCCAACAAGCCGCGCGCGTGCAAAACTGCCATCCTGGCCGACACCCCCGTTCCTGTGGGTGATCGGTCTAACTTACCGGGCGGTATGACCACGGTGTTTTTTACCGTTTTAATCCCATTCTCAATACTCATAGGCGCATGGATCTGGCAGAAAGAGATATGGTTCCATTCTGGATTCGTGGGGTGGTTAAATCCAAGCTGTTCATTAGCCGCTGTTGTAATCTTCATACCGGTTTCGGCCAGTTCGCGCGCTTCATCCGGGGTGATTTGAAAGCCAAGAGCCTGGGAGTCGACCATCACAAAGCTGTCACCACCAAAAGCTGTATCGACCCTCAGAGTGCCGATACCAGAAACTTCGATATGCGAATCAAGCTTGTCTGCAAATGAAGCGACGTTTTGTACATGTACGCGTTGAACCTTGCCGTTCGAACAGACCGCGCGAACATGAACCAGGCCGCCAGGTGCTTCCAATACAATTTCAGTTTCAGGTTCAACCATCGGAAGTATTCCGGTTTCCAGTAGCACGGTTGAAACGCAAATTGAATTAGAGCCCGACATCGGTGGCGTGAATTCCGGTTCCATAATAATCCAACCCATTTGAGCTAAAGGGTTTTTAGCTGGAACGAGAAGATTTACATGGCGAAAGACTCCGCCTCGGGGTTCATTGAGCACAAAATTTCGCAGTGTTTCATCTTTCGCGATAAAGCGA
>JBFHKI010000343.1:0-2049 GCA_041595415.1 Pseudomonadales bacterium
TACGCTGGGGTCGATCGACAATTTTGGTATGCCATTACTCCGGCTTTTCGCCATAACAACCCTTCGGGTGTGCTGAACAGTGCAACTCCCGAGGGATTAACCCTGGACGGTTCGCCGGTTGTTGCGGTGATAATAGCGCCAGGATCCGAAGTTGGCTCTCAGTCCAGGCCCTCGCTGGACCTGACAGGTGGCGATCATTTGGAAGGTGGTAATGAAAACACAGGCTCT
The DNA here is from genome assembly GCA_041595415.1 of Pseudomonadales bacterium. Lineage (GTDB taxonomy): Bacteria > Pseudomonadota > Gammaproteobacteria > Pseudomonadales > GM7GCV1 > JABJGI01. The sequence goes on from JBFHKI010000343.1 coordinate 229, forward strand.
TCGGCTTATGTAACTGCCGATACATCAGATCCAGAAAATTTTAACGACCGGGTTCTGGCTATCAGTCACTCGGAAATAATGACCCCCGTAACCATGCTGGTTGCTGAAAAGATTCAAGAAGCCATGGATCATTGGGTCAGTACTATTTATTTCACGGGTTATGATTTTATTTTGAACTGGCACGGTACCTCTTACGTTTACGATGCGGCTTACTTGGCAGATCTTTATTTTTCGGCCACAGATTGGTATCGAACCGATCAGTGGCGTTCGGCGGTCTCTTCCTATCAAGCCATTTCCAGTACGGTTGCGGAGGTGCAGTTTGAAAACTGTGCCAGTGTTTTTACTCTGGAACGGGGTGAAGATATAACCCGGGATCCGCAACAATGCTGATGTCTGGCCCACAAAAAACAAAATCGAGAAATCAAGGCCAAATGGGTTTCACCCTGATCGAACTTGCCGTGGTTTTATTGATTCTGGGGACTTTGCTCGGAGGATTACTAGGCTCCATAAGTCAGGTGTCGGAAAACACTCGGCGAACAACGGCGAGAAACCAGTTGGAGCGTATTGAAGAAGCCCTCTCAGGTTACGCTCAGGCCTATGGCCGACTCCCTTGTCCAGCCACTTCTACCAGTGATGGCAGGGAAGACCGGGTGGGGGGCGCCGACAGCAATTGCACTTCTGTGCATGGCTTTGTACCAAATGCGACCCTGAACCTCTATGGTCGTATAAATGATGACGGACTTATGCTGGATCCCTGGGCTAACCCTTACCGTTATTCGGTATCACCGAATGGGGCAAATTCCTTTACCAGTTCAAGCGGGCTGCAATCAGCCTATGATGCAGGTTCGATCTCGTCGAGCGATATGTTGACGGTCTGTAGTGACTCGGTTCCCTGTGCTGGTACCGAACTATCCGATGTTGTGCCAGCAATAATTTTTTCCATGGGTGCCGATTGGGCTTCAACTACGTCGGCCACAGAACTTGAAAATGCGGGCGAGGGAGGCACTTTGGATGGTGTGTACCCTATCGCTAACGATACCAGCTTTATCGATGCCGAGTTTTCCGAGGATGTCTATGACGACTTGTTGCTTTGGGTGTCGCCTTATGTAATTTACAGCCAGCTAATACAAGCAGGGCAGTTACCCTAGAATGAGCCAGGTTAAAACCAGGCGATCAATATGATCGGATACTGAAGAGAGAATGCCCAACACTATTCTGTTAGTCGAGGATGACCCGGTACTGCGTCAGATGCTCAAGAGCATGTTGAGCATGGAGGGTTTTGTCATAAAGGTTGCCGACTCGCGACCTCCAGCACTTGATTGCTTGCGGGATATGCCGGAAATTGCCGTTATGATTGTGGACTTGGGTTTGCCACCTATGGCTCACGCCACTGATGAAGGGTTGGCGCTGATACGGGCAGTTCGCGACGCATCCTACGGGGTGAAAATCATCGTCTTGACTGGTCAGGATGAGGAGCAATCAGCCTTGGAGGCGATTCGCGAGGGAGCTTTCGATTTCTTGTCCAAGCCGTCCACTTCTGAAGATATTTTATCTGCAGTAAACCGGGCTTTTTTGTTTCATCGCAAAGAGCAGGATATGTCTGCCGAAGGGGTGGCGCGGTTGGACTTCAGCGCCAAAGTCTCCGATGGGTTGAAGGCGGTGCGCGAGGAGGCAGAGGAAAAATTGGTTCGGCAAGTTCTGCGAGAAACCGGATTTAATATCTATCAGGCCGCTGCACGGCTCGGAGTAAAGCGCGAGAGCATCTACTATTTTATGAAGAAGTTTGGAATCAATCGTGAATCCAACTGATTTTTACCCCTA
>JBFHKI010000344.1:0-2018 GCA_041595415.1 Pseudomonadales bacterium
CCGGCCGCAAATTGGCAAACAACTGCAAATCCGAACGGATATCCAGCAACCCTTGCTCCGGCCGCAAATGCCTTTCCACGCCATCCCATTTGGGGCCACCTACAGCGCCAAGCAAGATTGCGTCGGCCTGACGAGCCTTGACCTGAGTCGCTTCTGGATAAGGAGAACCGTATTCGTCATAAGCTTGACCACCCAATTTAGCCTCAGAGAGGGACAAGCCCAGCTTGAACTGTTTGTCGAGTGTTTCCAGTACCTTGTAGGCTTCGGCGACAATTTCCACGCCGATGCCATCACCAGTCATCATCAGAATATTTCGGCTCACGCTATTTGCTCCGGAGAAATAACATCAAACATCCAGGGCGCCTGTTGGCGACGCTTGGCTTCATAGGCCCGAATGGCATCTTCTGACTCCAGGGTCAAACCTATATCGTCCAATCCTTTGAGCAAACACTCCTTGCGGAAACTGTCGATCTCGAAAGAGAATGTTTCACCGGAAGGCAGCTTCACTTCCTGATCAACCAGACTGATTTGCAATTCATAACCCGGGTTTTCAGCTACCTCCTGAAAAAGATGGTCCACCTGTTGCTCAGTCAATACCAGAGGCAACAAACCGTTTTTAAAACAATTGTTATAAAAGATATCGGCAAAACTGGGGGCAATAATGACCCGAAAGCCGAAATCATCTATCGCCCAAGGCGCATGCTCGCGGCTTGAGCCACAACCAAAGTTCTGGCGTGCCAAAAGTACTGAAGCCCCTTTAAATGCCTCTTGATTCAGCACAAAATCCGGGTTCAATTGTCGTTCCTCCAAAGGTTTACCCGGCCAGCCTTCATCCAGATATCTGAGTTCGTCAAACAGGTTCACGCCAAAACCGGTACGTTTGATACTCTTCAGATATTGTTTTGGAATAATGATATCGGTATCAACATTGGGGCGATCAATGGGAGCGACTACGCCCCGGTGTTCTTTAAAAGCTCTCATGACTGAATCTCCCAGTTACGCACATCAACAAAATGTCCGGCAATACCTGCCGCTGCGGCCATAGCCGGACTGACAAGATGTGTGCGGCCTCCAAAGCCCTGACGACTTTCAAAATTACGGTTTGAAGTACTGGCACAGTGTTCGCCAGGCCCCAATTTATCCGCATTCATGGCCAAACACATGGAACAACCCGGATCACGCCATTCAAAACCCGCCTCAACAAAGATCTTGTCCAACCCTTCCTGTTCAGCTTGAAATTTCACCTGACCGGAACCCGGCACAACCATGGCCTGTTTGACCGAAGCGGCTTTTTTGTAGCCTCTAACTATCTCGGCCGCGGCACGGATATCCTCGATCCTCGAGTTGGTACAGGAACCGATAAAGACTCGATCCAGCTTTATATCCTCTATCGGCATTCCCGCTGACAAGCCCATATAATCCAAAGCCCGCGCAACACCCTCCTGTTTGACCTTGCTGTCAAAATCTTGTGGAGCCGGCACAGAGTTTCCAATTGGAGACACCATTTCCGGCGATGTACCCCATGAAACCTGCGGTTGAATCTCTTCTGCATTCAACTCAACTACCTTGTCGAAGACTGCATCCTTATCAGAGTGCAAGCTGTTCCAATAGATCACTGCGGCATTCCAATCCTCGCCCTTGGGGGCAAAAGCACGGCCTCGCACGTAATCAATTGTTTTCTGATCTACAGCCACCATGCCTACGCGAGCACCGGCCTCGATTGCCATATTACAAACGGTCATACGGCCTTCTATGGAAAGCGACTCGATTGCAGTACCGGCAAATTCGATGGCGTGCCCAGTTCCGCCAGCTGTACCAATTTTGCCAATAATAGCCAGAACCACATCTTTGGCTGTTACCCCTCGAGGTAATTCACCATCGACACGAACCAGCATGTTTTTTTGCTTGCTGCTGACCAGACATTGAGTAGCCAGCACGTGCTCTACCTCAGAGGTGCCAATACCCTGTGCAATGCAACCCAAGGCTCCATGAGTAGAAGTGTGGGAATCACCACAAAC
>JBFHKI010000345.1:0-2000 GCA_041595415.1 Pseudomonadales bacterium
CAGCTGTGGTTGTCAGTCTGGCACCCTGGGATGAATCGGATGTCGATACCGAAACACTGATGCGCGACTTGGTAGGCAAGTGGAATGAGCTGCCGGATTTACGTGTGTTTGCCTTTATGCGCCAAGGATTGTCCCGAGGTGCGGGGCAGCAAATCGAATTTGTTATCCAGGGGCTGGATTACGATGAGCTGGCCGAATGGAGAGATATCGTATTGGAAAAAGCCGAGAGTTATCCCGGTTTTGCCCGTCTCGACTCAGATTTGAAAGAAACTCAATCCCAGGTAATAGTTGATATTGACCGCGATCGTGCCGCCGCTCTGGGGATTTCAGCACAGGAAGTGGGGCAAACTCTGCAAACCATGATGAGTGAGCGCGAAGTCTCAACCTATGTGGTGGGTGGTGAAGAATACGCCGTGATGATGCAGGCTCGCGACGAGCAACGGGCCAGCCCGGATGATCTGCGCAATATTTTTGTACGGGCCAACAGCGGCGAGCTGGTGCCCCTCTCCAACCTGATCTCGGTGCGCAATGAAGCGGGTGTTGCGAACCTCAACCGCTACAATCGTTTGCGGGCTGTTACGCTCAGTGGCTCTCTGGAAGAGGGTTACAGCATAGGTGACGCCCTGAAGTTCCTCGAAGATACTGTGGCCAACGAGCTGCCGGATACCGCATCGATTGATTACAAAGGTCAGTCGCTGGAATACAAAGAGTCGTCCAGCCAGATCTGGTTGACCTTTGGTATCGCCATGCTGGTGCTCTTCCTGGTAATGGCGGCCCAGTTTGAAAGTTTTGTGCATCCATTGGTAATTATGGTTACCGTACCACTGGCCATCGCTGGCGCTTTGGTTGGTCTGCACCTCAGTGGTTCTACTCTGAACATTTACAGCCAGATTGGCATTGTTATGTTGATCGGCATCGCTGCCAAAAACGGCATTCTCATTGTTGAATTTATTAACCAGATGCGCGACCTCGGCCACGGATTTAAAGAGTCGATTATCGGTGCGGCACGTATTCGTTTGCGCCCGGTAATGATGACAACCATATCCACTGTGATGGGTTCTATTCCTCTGATTATGGCTACCGGGCCAGGTTCTGAAAGCCGGATTGTTTTGGGTGTAGTAATCTTCTTTGGTGTCAGTATCGCTTCGGTGTTTACTCTCTTTATTGTGCCAATGGTGTATAACCTGATTGCCAAAAATACCGGATCGCCCGATTCGGTAGCCCAGGAATTGCAAGCAATGCAGGCGGCTACCTAGGCTCTTTCTTGCAGAAGTTCCCGGCTGCATTTGCCGGGAACTTCTTGTTCTGCTCACATTGCATACATCTTCTGTGCAAGCTTGGATAACACACTGCCGGAAAACTCCAGGCGGGTGTCCGCAAGATGATGCAAAACAAAATCCAATTCGGAGCTCTGCTCCTCCGGTGCTCTATTCTGGTTAGCAGTTGCGGCGGTGGTGGCGGTTCGAATTCGGATTCAGAGACCGATAGTTCATCGGACACGGATTCTACTGACAGTGGTTCCACGGTTATTGGTGATGCTGAAAGCCTGCCGGTGGATATAAGCCTGTTCAAAAGCGGCGCTTTGGTTGGCGATGTCAGTGAAGTAAGTTGCACCCTTTCCGATGGATCTTCTGCAGACTGTTATCAATTCACAATTGTTGGTTTCCCTTCGGATCAAACCGAACTTGGTCCTTTTTGTCCGCCCAAGACTACCAGCACGGCGGAAGAGGGTGGCATCTGGTTTGACGGCAGCGACCAGTACGATATCGATGGAAATTTTATTCTGAATTTGCCTGCCCTGTACGGTTCTACCTACACCGCCAACACCTGGATATTGTATGACGGGGCCGGTAACGTAAATATCACTGATACTCAGGAATCCTGTGAAGCGGCGGCCCGGCCGGATGTCGACGAGGTCTATCAGAACTACTGCGTTGAGTGCTCGGTGGACTACATTGATGGCGGACAGCCGACACATACCGGCCAGATTCCCGTAACGC
>JBFHKI010000346.1:0-1996 GCA_041595415.1 Pseudomonadales bacterium
CATCAATTCGGTTACGAATCTCTGCGCCATTACCAAGATGCAAAGAGTAGTTCGCCCCAATATTGGCCTGCAGCTCAGGCGCATGTGGAAGCTCCACGCCGGAATCAACCGTTATTGTCTTCTGCAAATTGTTGCCGCTATTAATAATGAATTGCCCACCATCTGCATTAATGCTTGTCAGCTTGGTATTCAGATAACCGATAGAGGTATCAATACGGAAATTGTCCGTGACCAAATAGCTGCCTTCCAATTCAATTCCGCTAATTTCCGAATCGCCAATGTTCTGAATAGTGTTCACATTATTCGCCAAGGCGGGATCAAATACCGTTGCATTAATTTGCATATCGGTAAAATCCGACGTAAAGACTGCCAAGTTAGCTCGCAGCTTGCCATCCAGAGCGGTGGACTTAAGGCCCAGTTCCCAGGTTTCAACAAACTCTTCCGAATATCTCGCTTGCTGAAACTGCGTAAAGCCGGCAGGTGTTCTTGCAGGGAAGCCGCCATTTCTGAAGCCATCCGAGAACTGCAAATACACCATGGCATCATCAGACATATCCCAGGAAAGATTCGCCATCATACTGGGCTCACTGGCATCCGCATTCCCCTCGAGCTCATTAACGGACGGGCCTGCAGCTGGAAATGTTGTCGCTTCAATCAGCACATATTTTTCTTCTTCGGTTTGACGCGCACCCAAGGTCAGCTCAAGTGTATCGCTAATTTGGGCAGCTAACTGACCGTAAATCGCCTTGGAACTGTTCTCAATGTAACGGTTCTCGGTATTAACCAATGGTAAAAGACTACCGGCGCTGGCAGGGGGGACCAGTGGATAACGGACCTCAACAATTTCTCTACCCTCTTCTTTCTGATAGAAAACACCGGCCAACCAGCTGAGGCGATCATTAATGCTACCGCTCAAGTTGATTTCATGCGAGCTCTGGTCTTGCTCGAACAGCACATTGTCGTTAGTAGCGACGTAAATAGGTGCCGGGCTGCCGTTGGTAAAGGATGACTCAAAACCTCTCCAGGCGCTGATTGTGTTAATCGTAAGGTTGTCAAAAACCCAGGTCAGACGGGCGGAATAACCATAGGTTTCCAGACTTTGGTCATCGGCTTTCACTTGATTTCCGTCATTATCAAACCAAGTGTGCCATGTCCCATCTCTTGAGGAGGAATAATAATCTCCCAGGCAAGTCGCGCTTGAATCCCGATAAGCCTGATCAGTTCCGCATTGAGCATCAAGGGTCTGAAAAGCTGCTGAGTTACCGATTGGAGGTCCCGTGGGTGATTCATTATTAAACCGGCGAGCTATCAGGCTCGTAGAAGCCCCTGTAGAGGCGTTATCAAGACCGGTCTCGCCCTCACTCAAATCGCCAAAATCCACACCAATAATGGGAGCCGCTGAATCGTTGCGTTCACTGAAATCGGCATCCAGATCGAGCGTAAAAGTATCGTTGGGTTCAAAACGAAAGGCTGTTTTAAGACCTGTTACATCCTCGGCACCTAGTGCCAGATCGTCATAAACAATCGATGGAATAAAGCCATCGCGTGCTCTCTTAAGTGCGCTGACCCGAACGGCAGAGGTATCCGTCAGAGGGATATTGGCGCTTCCGCGCAGCAGCTTATAACCTCCTTCTCCAAAGCTGGCGGTTATATTCCCGAACGCATCTTGCCCAACTTCGGGCTTTTTCGAAATAATATTGATCGCTCCACCCGTACTGTTGCGCCCAAACAGGGTTCCCTGAGGACCACGCAAAGCTTCTACCCGCTCTACATCAACCAGATCCAGGATACTACCTATTGAACGTCCAAGATAAACACCGTCGGCATACATGCCAACTGCCGGGTCAGTGTTAATAACAAAATCTGATTGCCCGATACCCCGGATGGAGGTACGCGGAGCAGCGGCAAAACCACTCACTGCACCATTTGTCTTTAAAGATACATTGGGAGCAACATCCGCAAAATCTACGACATCGACGGCACCTCGATTTTCCAG
>JBFHKI010000347.1:0-1983 GCA_041595415.1 Pseudomonadales bacterium
GGTTGCCCGGAGGGCTTGGGGAAGGTGGTGTGCCCGTTTGGCAGCTTATTAGCTCTCTTGTATTATTAGCTGGGACCTTTCTGGGCATTGTATGGCTTGCAGCTAAAATCTACAGGGTAGGGATTTTGATGTATGGAAAGAAGCCTACTTACAGGGAATTGTTTAAATGGCTAAAGTATTGATCATGGCACAAGAGACTTTAAAAGAACTCCTTAAAAAAGACATTTGGGGCACCATTTCAGAAGTCCTCGACATGGGGATCCATCTGGGCGAGGGCGAAGATGCGGGTATTAGAGCCCGCACCGGTATGAGCAGTGTCGAGTGGTGCGAAGCAATCGACTTTGTCGGCCCGGATGTCTGGTTTGCCCACGGCTGGGCCTTTACCGATGAAGAAATCGCGCGTTTAGCCCAGTCCGGTACCGGACTATCCCACTGCCCCGGCCCGGTCTACCTGGTCGGCGAGGAAATCACCCCCATTCCAGCCATGTATGCAGAAGGTATGCGGATCAGCCTGGGCTGCGACGGCGCTGCCTCCAACGACAACTCCAATCTGGCCGAATGTATACGGGACGCCTACCAGTTGCAGTGCCTGGTGGCCAAAAGTCACGACTACCCGGTTCCCAGCCCCTATGAATTTTTGCGCTTCGGCACCCAGGGCGGTGCCGACTGCCTGAACCGATCCGATATCGGCACTCTGGAACCAGCTAAAGCGGCCGATTTTTTTGCCGTCGACCTGAACTCTATTGAGTATGTTGGAGCCAATCACGACCCCCTCAGCCTGCCGGCCAAGGTCGGGTTTTCCTCCAGCGTGGATATGACAGTTATCAACGGCAAAGTGGTCTGGAAAGACGGCGAATTTCCCGGCCTGGATGAAAACCAGATGGCCGCCGAGGCCGATGCCACCTTCCTCCGTGTGATCTATAACAACCCCAGAGTAAAAAAGCTGCGCGATTCCGTGGCGCATGGCAATTAACCGCACAGCAATTAACAAAGTAATGAGGAGTTTTTGTTATGAAATCCCGAATCCTGGTTTTGTTCTTTACCGGCCTGATGTTTTTCAGCCCCGGCCTGCTGGCCAAAACCGCCGTAATCGCTGCTTATCAAGGCGAATTCGACAACCTTATGGACGCCCTGCAGGGTTTTGAGCTGGAGAAAGTCGAAAGTATCAACGGTGCGAAATTTTATCTGGGTACCGCCCACGATCAGGAACTGGTGGTCTTTCAATCCGGTATTGGCCTGGTGAATGCCGCCATGACCCTGCAGCTGGCACTGGATCACTTCGAAATCGAGCGCATCCTCTTTTCCGGTGTAGCCGGTGGCATCGACACCAGCCTGCAGAAAGGTGATTTGGCTATTGCCAGTGACTGGATCTACACCGAATTCGGCGCAAAATTTAGCGAAGACCCGGAACAGCCCGGCCAGTATCGGGTACCGGCCTTTATGCACGACTATATCGGTACCGCCCATATGGGCGGTTTCTTCCCCTATCCAAAAGCGGCATTACAAGAAGGTCTGGAAGAACCGCAGCGCATGCCGAGTTTTCCCACCGACCCGCAACTGCTGAGTCTGGCGGAAGAAATAGCCTCCTCCATTGAACTGGTAAACGCTCACGGCGAACCGGCCAAAATCCTCACCGGCATCCCGGGCGGTTCCGGTCTGGCCTTTAACGACGACGCCTCCTATGCCGAGTTTTTGCGTGAGGAGTGGGGTATCGCCGCCGTAGATATGGAAAGTGCTGCCCTGGCCCACGTAGCCTGGTCCAACAAGATTCCCATTTTACAGGTGCGCGCCATCAGCGACCTGGTGGGCAATGAAAACCCCAACGAGTTCTATGAGTTCAAAAGTGTGGCTGAACTGAATGCCGGTCGTTTTGTCGATCAGCTAATCCAGAAACTCGACTAGCCGGGGACGAACTGCAGTGCAAATTTCCTTCGCTCCCGCTCTCCCCTTTCTGATCAGCTTAGGTCTGGTCGCCTGTATCAA
>JBFHKI010000348.1:0-1982 GCA_041595415.1 Pseudomonadales bacterium
CGACCGATACGGCCAAAACCGTAGAGCACTACATCCTGTGGTTCTGGCAGGGGTGCAGACGGATTGTCAGCTGCAGCGCCAACCTCTTTGCGAACAAAATCGGCGATGGAAAGACCGGATTGATCGGCCATATAGTGCGAGGCGATTCGACCCACATCTATGTGTGCGGGTCCAAGATTCAGCTTGAGCAACTCTTGAAAAACCGGATAGGTTTCAAACTCGGAAAGCTCATTACGCTCAATCTGACGCACAAAACGGTGCGCCTTCATAATATCAATCACCGAACGATTCAGAAGATTGCGACCGTAGATATAGCAGGTCACATTATTTTCTCGGTGCAGCTTGCCAATCATGGGAATCATAGATTCAGCCAAGGCTTCGCGTTGTTTCCAGTCTTTGAAAAAGTCCTCTGGGACAGGTCGATTTATGTCGCTCAAGATAAAATTCCGGCTGTGGTTGAAATGGGTTTAGAAAGTGCGCGGCATTATAGAGACAGATGACCCATTAGCCAAATAGGTTTGGCGGCACATTTGAAGTTATGATCAACATACCGATGGGCGGTACCTGAACTCGCGCGTGGAGAAAAATCATGTCTGACACACTCATCCTCTATCCAATATTCCCCTTGTTGGCACTGACTTTCTATGTGCTTTTTCGTACCTTTTTTATGCGGGTCGCGGCCGTAAAATCGGGCACCGTCTCCGCGAAACACTACCGCCTCTATACCGAAGGTGAGGAACCAGAAGCCTGCCGCGCCAATTCCAGACACCTTACGAACCTCCTGGAACTACCTCCTCTTTTCTATATCAGCTGTTTGCTCATTTACGTTACCGGTATCAATTCGGTAATACTGACAGCCCTGGCTTGGCTATTTGTACTGTCGCGCTTTCTCCACAGCTATATCCACCTTGGCAAAAACAATATCCGACACCGCTATCGGGTTTTTGCCGCTGGCGTCTTCAGTCTTATGCTGATCTGGATTATCAGCCTGGTTGAAATCATCCGACTTTAAACGCCTGAAGAAAACCGGATCACCCTGCAGGAGCGTATTTTACGTACCACCTGGCAGACAGAGAGGCTAGAATGGCGCACCCTTGAACTACACCTCAGAATCTTGTCACAGCTTTTCCCAGAACTCCGTTTTTCCAGCTCACCTAAAGCAGCAACATACTGGCCAGAACTGCCTCTGAGTGCAGCGGCACTGGCAGTTGCCGAAAATCTTGGTCCCGATCCGGTCTTAATACTTACCAAAAGTGCCAGCGAGGCCAGCGAAATGCTTGCCGCCCTCAAGTATTTTCTGGCGCCTGAACCCAGCAAACGGCTGGCCTTGTTCAGCGACTATGAAATCCTGCCCTACGATGTGTTTTCACCGGCGGAGGAATTAATCTCTGAACGACTGGAGGTGCTGCATCGCGCCGCACGGGGTGACAACCTGATTCTGATCACCAGCATAGCCAACCTGCTACACCGTTTGCCGCCGGTAGACTATGTGACCAGTCGCTCTCTCTGCCTGAAAATCGGGGATCAGCTCGAGCCGGAAAAATTCCGCAGCACCCTGACAGAACGCGGCTACCGGGTTACCGAAACGGTAAGTAACCACGGTGAAATTGCTGTGCGTGGTTCGCTGGTCGATATCTTTGCCATGGGCATGAAACACCCCTGTCGTATTGATTTATTTGACACCGAAATTGAATCTATCCGAACGTTTGATCCGGAAACCCAGCTAACTCGTGACAAAGTAAAGGAAATAAACGTATTACCCGGCCGTGAGTTCCCACTGGACCCGGACGCCATTCGGGACTTCCGCAACCGCTGGCATCAGGAGTTCGACCTTGACCCCCGGCACTCCAATCTCTACGAAAGCGTCAGCAAGGGGTTTTCACCCCAAGGCATAGAGAGCTACCTGCCGCTTTTCTTCGAACAAATGGCCAGCTTGCTGGATTACCTGCCCGAAAACACCCAGATAATTCAAATGCCCGGGC
>JBFHKI010000349.1:0-1978 GCA_041595415.1 Pseudomonadales bacterium
CCATTACCAAAGATGTAGCCGAAAACAATCTGGCGCTTACCAGAACCAAACAAAGTCATGTTGAAGGCTGGAAAAGGCCAATAAAGAAATAACATCCGTTATTTTAATCTGGCAATTCCGCCCCCTTCCCGGTGGTATAACAGCCCCTGCCCCATGGATAAAGAAGACAAAGGCAATCCGAGTATTCGCCGATAATTTCTGTCAAAATATGCCGATACATGGCCCCTCTGGAATACAAACAAATGTACGGGATTACCCGAGCCATCACCAAATACTCACCCTTCTTTGCATTGCGAACAAATCAACGCAATAAACAAATCAACAAGGGATCAGAATAATGTGCGGAATAGTCGGGGCAGTAGCCCAACGACCGGTTGAAGGAATTCTCCTCGAAGGTCTCCACCGTCTTGAATATCGCGGGTACGACTCGGCCGGCATCGCTTTGAAATTACACAATGGCGACCTGTCTTGTACCAAGGCAGTAGGCAAAGTCGCCGAACTGCAAGCCAAACTGACACCCACATTTAGCGGTGATATCGGCATTGCCCACACTCGCTGGGCCACCCACGGCAAACCGACTGAAGCTAACGCCCACCCGCATCTGTCTGGCCCAATCGCCCTGGTACATAACGGCATAGTAGAAAACCATCATGAATTGCGGGAAAAACTTAGCCTCGCCGGTTATCACTTTGCCTCCGAAACAGATACCGAGGTGGTTTCACACCTTATGCACTTTCACTGGAAAAGCACCGGTGACATGCTGGAAGCTCTCAAACTGACTATTGCCGAATTACAAGGCGCCTACGCCCTTTGTGTAATAAACGTTGAAGACAAAAAACAGATCTACATCGCCCGCAAAGGCAGCCCATTGGTCATTGGCGTCGGAATTGGTGAATATTTTGTAGCTTCAGACCAACTGGCACTCAGACCGGTTACCGACCGGTTTGTATTTTTGGAAGAAGGTGATTACGGCGTTGTTGCTTTGGACAGCTATCAGCTGTTTAACGACCAGCACAAAGAAACCGATCGCGATACCCACCATATTGAAGAAGATGCAGGTGACGCCGACAAGGGCGAGTATCGACACTACATGCTCAAGGAGATCCACGAACAGCCTGCGGCCATCAACCGCACACTGGAAGGTCGACTTGGCAAGTCAGACGTACTGTTGGAAGCCTTTGGCCTGCAAGCCGAAAAACTCTTTCAAAAGGCTGAAGGCATTTGCGTGGTAGCCTGCGGCACCAGCTTTCATGCCGGAATGGTCGCCAAATACTGGCTCGAACAACTGGTTAATATCCCTGTCTCGGTTGAGGTAGCCAGCGAATACCGCTACCGTCATATCGCTGTGGCACCCAACACTCTGTTTGTAACCGTATCCCAGTCAGGGGAAACCGCCGATACCCTCGCCGCTCTGAAAAAAGCCAAGAAGTTGGATTACCTCGGCTATCTGGCTGTGTGCAACGTAGTCAGCAGTTCCCTGGTTCGTGAATCGGATTTGCTGGTTTCCACCAATGCAGGTCCGGAAATCGGCGTAGCCTCTACCAAGGCTTTTACAACCCAACTAACCGCCTTTTTGTTAATGACGCTGGCTATTTGTCGGGCAAAAGAAATCGAAACCGGTATCAAAGCCACAGAACTGTTCAAAGAGCTGCAGGTGCTCTGCACAGAAGTACTTAAAATCGAAACGCTGGTAGAACAGACCAGCCTTAAATTTGCCGGCAAGCAGCACGCACTCTTTCTTGGCCGTGGCGTGCACTACCCGGTCGCTATGGAAGCCGCTCTCAAACTGAAAGAAATTTCGTATATACACGCTGAAGCGTACCCTTCAGGTGAACTGAAACACGGCCCCCTTGCTCTGGTTGACGAAGATATGCCGGTAATAGCCGTTGCGCCAACCAATCACTTACTTGAAAAACTGAAATCCAACCTGGAAGAAGTAAAGGCTCGTGGTGGAGAGCTCTATGTATTTGCCGATTCA
>JBFHKI010000350.1:0-1972 GCA_041595415.1 Pseudomonadales bacterium
CCAAGACCGGGTATACGCATATCCATTTCAGGATTTGGCTCTTCGTCCGGCTCGGTATATGGGTCGCGACGACCGTTACCGTTATAGTCCAGAATCATGGGGGTCCAACCCTGAGATGCTGCTTCATCGCCAGTTTCCAAAAACATTTTGGAATTCAACCAGCCAACAACATCTCCAGAACCACTGAGCCAAAGAGTATTGTCCTCGTCTTCCGCAAACTGTAGGTGGTGCGTAGCAAAACAGGTATCAATAAAGGTGTATTCACCTGTATCTGGATCATAGATTGAAAGGTGACGATCAGGCTGTTTGGAATTTCTGGTTACTGAAAACTCCACCGCCGAAGGATGACCGGATTCCGGATAGCAAAAATCGGGGTGATTATCTCTGTGTCGCACAGTGGCCGTATACCAGACTCGTCCATCCTGATCCATCATGGGATTGTGGGCATTGGCTTTGGAATCCCATATTTGATCAGGTCCCCAATGTGGCGAAGGAGCCATCATGGGAAAATAATCTGCCGCGCCGGTAGTGTCTTCGTCTCTTACTGGCGCCAGAAAATGTGTCGAACTGTTGGTAACCGGATCCAGAATAGGAAACTCATCTGTACTGTGCTCTGGCGCACCATAAAGAGCTCCATATGGATTCACTGTCGGGTTACGACGGTCCGTTCCAGTTAGATCGTGCATATATCCGGTCGGCTTTGACCAGTCGCGAACTGTCACAACCACATTGCGCTCCAACCCGGTTGGTCGTTCGGGTTGAGATTGAGGGATGGCGCCTTCGGCGATTCTATCGGTCCACTCGGACAGATACTTGTAAGGCACACCACGCAGTTGAGCTGCGGCCTGACGGATCATAATGAATGCCGCTTGGCCGGACTGGGTTCTACGAATCCAGGCTTCATGTGAGCTTTCTATATCAGCAAGACTTTCGGGGAAAGTACGTGTGTATTCATCCCCAAGCTGGTGGCAGCTGGAACAGCCGAGATTCTTGATCCAGGCGAGGTATTCATTTCGGCCATAGGGTAAGTATGCGGTTTCTTCCTCAGAAGGAACTTCCAGCATGGAGAACCAGTAGGCCGCTGGGTAAACCTCGGCGGCAGTGGCGGCATCCGGAGCAATTATGGCTGTCAGGTCAAGTTTGTCGCCTGGAGTCGCGGCAACTTTTTCGGAGTCGGCCAAACCGTAACCGCGCACCCATATCTCATAATTTGCCTCTGGCAGATCAGGTATGAGGTAGCGTCCTTCGTCGTCGGTCACAACAATTTTGGAATAGCGGGTATCGAAGTCGTCGGTTTCGGCAATTACCCAAACACCTGCTTCCACGCCATTCTCACTGGTCACCACGCCGGCAATATCATCTGCATCCATCTGAATCATCACCATATCGTTCTCGGTATTTGCAGCACAGCCAACTAATACCAACAACACCGACATCAGGGATAACCCCACCAATTTACCTACTAACTTCATTTCTAATCTCCAGAAAAAACAAACTGCGCACGTACTCGGAGCGCAGCCAGATCCATACAAATGCAACCAGTTAACTTAAGCCTGAACAGCGGCCGCGCGGCGGCCATCCAGAGAAAACTCGTTGTATTCCCGGGTAAACATAAGGGCAGAAAATACAAAGACATACATAACGTGCCGAAACACCAGCTCCCAATCTTGCACAATGTTCATACCGAACATCAGGGTTGCCATAAGACAGCCCGCCAGAATCAAGGCAAATCGTGTTTGAAACCCCAGAAAAAGCAGAACACCAATCAGCATTTCCACGCCAGGAATAAGTGAGGCTTCCAGGGTAACCAACCAACTGGGCAACCAGGTATCGGCAAAAACACCCTGTGTCCACGCAATGAACGCGCAATACTTCTCACCCAAGCGCACAGCTCCATGCATAAATAGATTCAGTCCCATAAAAAGCCTGAGCATGCTGTAGGCCAAAACCTTATCGTTCATTGAATAACTCC
>JBFHKI010000351.1:0-1935 GCA_041595415.1 Pseudomonadales bacterium
GGTAGTTTGCTCAAAAGCTTCGTGACGCGCTCCGAGAAGAATTTGCACCTTGTCTTCAATGGTGGTGTCTGTAGCCAAATAGATGCTGGTCAGATCCATCTCGGCCTCATAGCTATCGGAGTCCAAGGTCTTGTCGCTGAAAGCAAATCCAGTACCGGTATCTCCGGTAATGCTTGCCACGGTCAGCACATCTGAAACCAACAGGTTTGGCGCATCATCGCTGATGAACAACCCACCGTAATAGCCATAGCTGTTGGAATCTGAATCACGTTCCCGGCTTATGCTCTGGGCTCCGAGATCAAATACAGAAGCGACATACCAATGGCTGTCAAATTCTGTTTCATACGACAGATTGAAAGAAACGTCGGTGTTGGTATCCAGCAGGTCGTCATAACGACGTAACAGGTCAGGTACTTCCAGGTTATAGATTCCATCATTGCCGTCTGACAAATCGAAGCGCAATTCCCGACGGTCGGGAGCATAACGTGAAGCCTGACTGGCAGTGGCTTGCCAATCCAGCACCAGACCGGCATTAAACTGATGCTCACCGAGGAACTGTTGGGAAATATATTCCTGCTCTATCCAGTCAATGGTATGCCTGACAGACAGCTCTACCGCATCGCCATCAAAACCATCCTGAGTTTGCACACTGCTTTCGGTAACCCGTGAAATCATCGAGATAGACTCGAAGGTACTCTGGCCTATATTCAGGCTGAGTGAGAGCAAACCACTCAGATCAATTTCATTGGAAACCTCGGTCTCGTCAAAGTCGTCATAAACACCTCCGAGACCATCATAGGTACGTGAAACACCCTCTTTCTGAGTCCACTTGTTTTTATAATTTGCAGCAGCAAAGTAACCCAGATCCGCGTCACCTATGTAGAGCAGGTCTCCGAAGCTGGCACCAATGGAAATATCAGGATTGGCTGTCCCGGTGTCGAGGTCATAACCACCCAGCAACTCTTCACCTCCGAGTTCCCTCAGCGCTACCAGAGCGGCATCATTCAGATTACCGCCAGCCTCATTCAGGGTGTAAGCAACAGCATTTACAATGGGCGACAACTCACGTGTTCCATCGTCAACACCAAATACATCCCAATCTCCCGATAAGGGATCAGTAGCGACATCATTACCTGTCAGACCACTCTTACCACCCAAACTGATAGAGATCTTGCCGGCTCGCTCTTCCGGGAAGCTGCGGGTATCAATAGACAGATTGCCCCCCGTAGATTCGCCAGGGAAAGAGGCCAAAAAGCTTTTGCGGATCTGTAAGCTTTCCACCATATTGCTCGGAAACAAGTCCAGAGGAACCGTACGCTTGTTTGGATCCGTGCTCGGCATAGTGGCGCCGTTTAAAGTAGTAGTGATATAGCGACCACCCAGACCACGGATGAAAACATATTTATCATCCTGAACAGTTACTGCAGGAACCCGGACTACCGAGGCGGCAATATCGGCATCGCCGTAACGGGCCAACTCTTCAATACCCAGCGTACTCACAACAGCGCTTGAAAATTGTTCGCTAACCCCGAAAGAATCGGATGAAACCGACCCCATAACCAAAACTTCTTCGATGCCGCCGGCAAAGCCGCTCGGCGCAGTTGCACTGGATGCCGTTCCGTAAAGAGAGAAGTTGGCTCCTACAGTGAGATTGGACACCACACGAATATCACGCTCCGATGATCCGGCAGCCTCCTCGTGATCGACAATCAACTCATATGTGCCGCGGGGCAGTGTCAGGCTATAGCGACCCTGAACATCAGTTACCGCTGATTCGCCAATCTCTGCCACCTGGACCGTTGCTCCAGCTACAGGGGAATTGGCAAGCTGTACCACACCACTAACACTTCCGGTTGGAGCTGAAGCCCTGTCGCCAACTGATTCTGTCTGGCTATAGGTTTCAACTGAAATCTGGGCTTCACCCTGAGCGTCTAC
>JBFHKI010000352.1:0-1914 GCA_041595415.1 Pseudomonadales bacterium
CCAGATGCTTGCTGGTATACATCGCTGCATCGGCATTGTTTAAAAGGGTGCTGGGGGTCTCACCGTCTTCCGGATAATTGGCGATACCAATACTGGCGCTGCTATGAATGCGTTCTTTTTCAATAATTACCGGCGAACTCAGTGCGGACAGAATATCCTCTGCCACAATCGAAACTTGTGCCGGGTTTTCCAAGGGCGCTATAAAGGCAGCAAATTCATCGCCGCCTATGCGCGCCAAGTGGCGCATGTTGGCTGTTGATGTGCTTCCAGAGAAACTTTTACGCAGACGGTCGGCAATGGTGCGCAGCGCCCTGTCGCCTGTATCGTGCCCCATAGAGTCGTTAACTTCTTTAAAATCGTCAATATCGATGAATAGCAACGCGCCGTATAGCTGATCTCTACTCAGAATTTCCAGACTCTCTTCCATTCGGGTCTGGAAGCCGGTCCGATTCAGGAGTCCGGTCAATGGATCGTGAAAGGCGAGAAATTTGACCGACTGGTTTTGCATGTCCAAATCACTTCTCAGTGCGTAGAAGGCTTTGGCCAGATCGCCGATTTCGTCGTCGCGTTCTATCTTGATGAGGTTCTGATCGCTATTGCCACGGCCCATGTGAACCACCTGTTCACGGAGCAGGTTAATCGGAGAAAGTATGGCGGACGAGGCTTTGCCTGCGATCAGATAACTTATGATCATCAGGATGAATAGACTGGATATGGCAATGCCCAGGATAAATCGGCGATGGCTGCTGTGTGCCGCAAGAATTTGGGTGCCTGCGGCTTCAAGAGCTGCCAAAAACTGTTGGGTGTTAGCTGTCAGGCTAACGATGCCCAGAATTTGCGGGCCAGCGGATATGGTGTGATATATCTTCAGATCTTGTTCATCTTTTTCGAGTAAAACCTGATTCTCTTTGATCTGCTCTATCTGGGCTGAGGTCAGTTCAGAAGATTCTTCCATTTGAGGGTAGAGTGCGGTTCCGTCGTTGATAATCTGTCCTTCCATATCCAGTAGAACGGCTTGACTGAATCGGCCGCTGCTGGTGAGGATCTTCAAATGGTCGGAAATTGCCTGTTGATTGTCGAAATAAAGTGGGTTGGCGAGTGCGTCTGCCAGTTCGCGGGAAGACTCTTTTAGTCCGGCTTCCATCTGCACCCAGAGGCTGGATTCAAGAACTTGCAGGCTGTTTTCTGCCGAGGTTTTATTGCCGGAAAAACTGACGTTTATCAGGATCATGGACAGGACAATGGCGACGGCAAATGCGACCAGAGAAGTGGTCACTGCGAAACTGGTTTTTAGGCTAGTACTCATCCGGGAGTTGCTCTGTTTCTAAAAAGTTGAGGAAGCTTTGTAACTGTGCTTCGTTGCCGCCCGTCAGGCGGCTAAAGCGGCTGGTGTCGTGATATTCTTCCAAGACATTCCGGCCCTCTTCGCTCAAGTGTAAACGAATCAACAGGTTTTTGAGATAGGCTGTCTGCTCAGTAGGCAATTTTGCGTTTACAAGTTCCACGGCGCTTGGGAATGGATCAGAAATCCAAATGACGCGAAAGTCCCTCTTGTGTTGGCTTGTAATCAGGGTGGTATCGGTCCAGCTAATGTCGCTGATTGCTATAACGTCAACCTTTCCCTGTGTCAGCAGTGCAATAGAGTTTTCATCGGCCTCGCTAAACACATACTGCAGGCTGTCGGTGTCTGTCGAGCTTGCCGAGGCTGTTATGTCCAGCCCGGCATTATGCAAAGTCACATAGGGGATAAAAAAGGAGCTGGTGGACCCCGGATCTTCAAAGGCTATGATTTTTCCGGTCAGGTCTTGCAGTTGGTATATGTTCGAATCGGCCTTAACGATCAGTAGGCTGGAATAATCCGAAATGCCGTTTTTCCATTTGATGGCTATGGGGTGTGCCAAGCCATGGCGCATC
>JBFHKI010000353.1:0-1906 GCA_041595415.1 Pseudomonadales bacterium
AGAATTTCTCTCCCTCTTGGGTGAGAGAGAAATTTTTCGTCTGCTATTGGTCGGAGTGAGAGGATTTGAACCTCCGGCCCCTGCCTCCCGAAGGCAGTGCTCTACCAGGCTGAGCTACACTCCGATGGGTAGCCGAATTTTAATGATCGTCTTGCTATTCTTCCAGTTCAATTACCACCGGACAGTGATCAGAGGGTTTCTCCATAGCGCGGATTTCATGGTCGATAGTCACGGTTCTGGATAAAGGCAGCAGCGGTTCGGTAACCATAATATTGTCGATACGCAGACCGCGTTTTGGCGTGTCTTCAAAGCCCTTGCTGCGGTAATCAAACCAGCTCATGGTGTCGGCCTTCTCTGGATAGAGGTAACGATAAGCGTCTGTCAGGCCCCAGTTTTCCAGTGCCTGAAACCATTCCCTTTCCTCTGGCAGAAAACTGCATTTGCCGGTTTGCAACCAACGCTTCTGGTTTTTCTCGCCAATGCCAATATCCAGATCGGTAGGGGAGATGTTGACGTCTCCCATGACGATAACCTGATCATCCGGTGCGTGTTTGTTCTTCAGGTGTTCCAGCAAGTCGGCGTAGAATTTGCGTTTATAGGGAAATTTTACCGGGTGGTCGCGGCTTTCACCTTGCGGGAAATAGCCGTTGTATATGGTCAGGTTGCCGCCCTGATAGGGTACATCGATGGCCACCAGACGTTTTTGCGCTTCCTCGTTGTCGTGAGGGTAGCCTTTTTGCGGATTAGCCAAACCCAGACGCGACATCAGGGCAACGCCATAATGACCTTTTTGCCCGTGATAAAGGGTTTCGTAACCGAGCTCATTGGGAATCTCTATGGGAAACATATCGTCGTGTACTTTGGTTTCCTGTAAGCCAATCACATCTGGCTGGTATTTTTCGACGATTGCCGCAAGTTGATGTGGTCTTGCTCGCAAGCCATTTATATTGAAACTAATGACTTTCATTTGTTTTCCCGGTCATTGAATGGAGCCCGTGATTCTACAGAAAATTTCCGACCGAGGCGGGGTCAGAACCCGTTAATCGGGCAATAAAAAGGGGCCAACAGGCCCCTTTCATACTGGATTTACGCCAGATTTTAGCCGGTACCCAGATAAGGGATAAGACGACCAAAGATCACCACGCCAATCCACAGTGCCAGAGAGGCTCCGCCGACAATGCGAGCGATTTGTGGTGGGTTGCCGTGTGGATCCCACTCGCCCCAGGTAGGCTGCAGTTTGAAAGTGAAGTACAGAGCGTTTAGGCCTGCCAGCAAAATCAAAACCATTTTGATCTGGAAGCTGATGTTTGGTGTGTAGCGGAAGGGGTCGCCACAGAAAAACATAATGCCGGTAATCAGGTTCAGGGCAAAGCCGAGAATAGCCAGATTGATAAGCACGTGAGTGGCCTGAATTGGCATTTTTTTGAAAAAGCCCAACAAGCGCAAATCCGTGGTGGCAATGGAGCCAAACAGGATAGTCATGCCAAAGAAGTGAATGGTTTCACAAATAGGCCAAGTCCAGGCCCAGTTGAACATCAGGCCGGCAACCCAGGAATTTTGAAGAGAATTAAGGATAGTATCTAACATTGCTCAGCCCTTTTTATAGATATGCGATGAAGCGGCCGCCGATAATAGCGATCGACCACGCAACAAGAGAGATAATCGCAAAAACCTTGAGCTTTTGCGGGGCTTCAGTCAAAGAGTCCCAGCCGTCTCCAGCCTGTTTGAAAGCTTTTTGAATCAGCACCATCATGACAACACCAACCACGATGCCTGTAATCTTGAACAGGAAAGGGATGTTGGTCATGTACCAGGAAGCCTGCAATGTAAAAAGCGCAAGACCTGAGATGGTGTTAATGGCAAAACCAAACCAGGCGAAGGGGAAGATCTTGCCTACGGATCCTAC
>JBFHKI010000354.1:0-1887 GCA_041595415.1 Pseudomonadales bacterium
AGTGCCAAAGTCAGGGTTTTTTTCAGGTAGGACATAGAGTTTTTCCCGTAAATACAAATAGGTGCGACATTCTTGCACTGGTCACTGGCAGGTTCCAGTGACGAGGTCGAAATTTGACCAGAAATAGCGAATCGGCAAAGCCGTTGGTTTGACGCCTTTGCCGCGGCGCTAGTCCAGATTGAAGGTAACCAGAAGCTTGCCGTTTTGCACAAGCACGGATTGCAGGGCAGCTTTGGCAAGCTGTTGTTCCAGCACGTCATCCTGGAGCGTGTAGATCGGATATTGGGTCAAGGCGCTGGACACAACCAGTTGGGCAAAGTCTTTGATCTGCGGTTGGTATTGATCCAGTACATCCTGGACGTACAAATCGAGGATGGTGGGGTTGTGCAGATGGAAAGTGCCGGTCTCGGGTCGGTAGGAAACCGAACCGGACATCCGGGTCGTGCCGCCACCCCTCAGACCATTGGGCAGCAATACCTCGATGTTTGCCCTGAGACTGAATTCGTTGGACTGCTCGTGAAGTTTCAGTTCCGGGCCGGTGATATGAATGGTGGCAAAGTAGACATTGGTTTGCAGCGGCATCAGGGCATCAATTTGCGCCTGCAGCTCGGCCTCGGTGAACTCCGTGGTATAGGAAAGCGCGCCGGACAAACTGGATGCGCAAACCAGCAGCAAAGCGATCAAGTATTTCATGTTTTGGCTCGAGGAAACCGCAGGGTTTCCGGTAATGCATGGGGAGGAGTGGTTAGCTTACAGCAAAAATAGCAGCGACCATCGGCTGTTATGTTGGCAACTGTCTGATTCGATAAGCTGCCTGCTGCGGGGCATTAAATAATTGCGTCCCGGTTTCTCGGGGGCCGACCCCGTGAATTTAATGCAACTACTCCCCTAAGGCGCGTTTCGCTCAGAGGGATTGCTCTTGAAATCTTTTACCAACTTATGCGGATCGACTTGTACCCGATATTCCTGTGCCGCCTGAGCCCACCAAATTAATTGGTTGAATGTTCTTGCGAAATAATTGAACCAGGCGTCCTTTTCTTCCCCGGCCTGCACTGATCCATCCGCGGCAAAGACTTCTTGCGCTTTTGGCACATGTATCATCGAAGAGACCGGCAGACAGCCGAGCTCTGAAAGAAATGTACGCATTCCAATTGCGGCGCGCATCCCGCCCCACTGGCCTGCCGAGTAGGTAACGATGGCACTTGGCTTATAGGCGAATAAAGAGCTACCAAAATGATATAAAAGATTCGCAAGCGCCGGACTCATTGAGTGATTGTATTCCGGGCTGACCATAATATAGCCATCGGCACTTTCAATCTTTCCGGCCAACTCGACAAGATGTGAAGGGGCCGTGCTTTTTGGATAAGCGAAGTGCGGCTTGAATACAGCCTCAAGCGGATAATTCATGGCATCAATGAGTTCTATTTCATGGCCTTGGTATCGGCTTTTCAGGCATTCGAGAACTGCTTCCGTGACACGAACACCCAGACGGGCTGGTGCCGGAGGAGTGCTTTCACGCACAGTGCCCAAGAAAACCAGTAATTTCATAAGTACTCCATATGATGGGCGTAATGCAGAACGCTTTGCTAAATGATGCGCAGTAGCGCCGCCGGTGGAGGCCCAAAGGGCCGGAACGTACTTAAGCAAGTTGTTATGACTTTTCCCCCTTGTTGAAGCCAAAGTCGGGCTTTTCTTTGTGGATTAGCTTATCCATGAATTTTTTGAACCTCCTCTGCCTGGTTTCAGGTTTCTTTGCAGATTCCAATCCATAAGCAATTGCGTAGCGATTGGATTTGGTTAGCGTCTCATAGAACTCTTTTGCCTTCGGCATGTTCTCCAGAGCTGATAGAAAGTCTGCTGGAACATCCATCTCACTGGAGGTATAGG
>JBFHKI010000355.1:0-1876 GCA_041595415.1 Pseudomonadales bacterium
AAGGATTTCAGCAAGTCGATCGCGGAGATCGCCACAATTGCGCCAATTACCTTGAGCTTCAAGCCGGAAAAATCGACTTTCCCCATCCAGTCGGGACGGTCTTCATGCCCCTCAATATCGATCTTCGAGATAAATATTTCGTAGCCGCTAAAGATGATCATCAGCAGCAGGCTGCCAACCAGTGACATGTCCACCAGCGCGAGAATTCCTACGATTACATCAGCCTCGGAAGCATCGACGACATGAGTGGCGAGATGCCAAAACTCCTGAACGAATTTGATCAACAGGAGAAAAATACTGAGAATCAAGCCGACGTAAAATGGTGCCAACAACCAGCGACTGCTGAAAATGCTTTCTTCCATTAGCGCTTCAATTTTTTTAAACATGCTCGACCCTTGAGGTTTGCGGAAGTGAGAGGAGAAGGATCGCACCGGGCGCTCCAAAAACGGCCGGTATTATGTCGGAGTTGGTCGGTATTTTCCTCAGTTTATCGAGCCATTTAACAAAGAGGGAACGCCTACCTGTCGAATGGAATACATTTTTGGCAAATCCGTTTTGGGAGGGTTGAATCCGCAATAAAAAAGCCGCTCAGAGAGCGGCTTTTGCACTACCTATATGTACGAGATATCGGCGTTACAGTGCGGGTTGAACTGTAACGGTGATGGTATCACTGTAGCTGCCGACCGGAGCCGCTGCCATGTTGGCAAAGGGCACAGTGACAACAAACTGGTGACTCATACCGCCAGCACAGGTGGCTGAAGTGTTGTTGGCCGAGTTGACTGCCACTTCACTTAAACCATCTTCATCTATATCCGAAGCGATAGTGGTACCACCGCCCTGGGTTTGAAAATCGAAGCTGTACTCAATCTCGTTGGAACCGCTTTTCAGTACCGCTGGCTGATTGGAACCCGCTGAGTTGTCATTGGCTACTGCAATGGCCACACCCACAGTGCTGTCACCGGCATTGGTGTAGATACAAAACTCGGAAGTCACCGGGGTGGTGGTAGTGGTGCTGTAGGCAATGGGGATATCGCCATTGGGGAAAGACACCTGAACCACTTCGGTTACGTCCAGAGTAACGTCGGTTGAGCCCTGGGATTGGGTGCCGTCAAGACTGCCGTCGGTAGCGGCATAAAGGGAAGCGGAACCGGCCAGAGCCATGAGAGCGAAATAAGAAGTTAAATTTTTCATGTTGATTGCCTCGTACACATCAGCGAAATTGCTTGGGACTCATCTTCGTCATCAGGCAAGCCCTTTTCCAACGCATTTGATTGAATTTGCGACAAAATACCAAAAAACCCGCAAAACCCGGAAAAAACTGCTTTGCAGTTCAAATTTTTGCACCGGGCTGCGGAACTGGTTCACAGTAATTGTTGAGGCGGCAATCTGCCGGGACCTGGTAAAAGCTAGATGATTCGCAGATCAAGGTTTTTAACCGGGCAATGCCTGAGCTGTAAGGCGCGGATCGCGGTTATTCTTTTCCCCGTCGCCAGTTGTGGTATTTTTCCAGCCACTTCAAAAGTCCTTCGGGGGCATGGGCGCGTTTCCATTCGCCGGCAACGTATTTATTGGCTTCGGCAAATGTTGGATAGCTGTGGATGGTTCCCAGAATCTTGTTCAGTCCGATTTTATGTTTCATCGCCAGAACAAACTCCGCCAACAAATCGCCAGCGTGTTCACCAACAATTACCACGCCCAGAATGCGGTCTTTTCCCGGTACGGTAAGTACCTTGATAAAACCATAGGCGCTGCTATCGGCAATGGCTCTGTCCAGATCATCTATGCCAAAACGGCTGACTTCATAGGCAATGCCCTTGTCTTTGGCTTCTTTTTCGCTGAGCCCGACACGGGCCACCTCGGGGTCGGTAAAGGTGGT
>JBFHKI010000356.1:0-1865 GCA_041595415.1 Pseudomonadales bacterium
ACCAGCTTACGGGTGTAGTCGCGCGATATGGTTGCCGGAGTTGCCAAAAGGCCTATGTGTCCAGTGTGGCTGAGAGCTGCGGCCGGTTTGATGGCTGGTACCACGCCGACAAAGGGGATATCGAATTTTTCTCTTAAACTGGGCAGTGCGACAGTACTGGCGGAATTACAGGCCACAACTACCAGATCCGGATTGAACTTGCTAATCAAGCGCTCCAGTACCCTGTGAACCCGTTGCAGAAGCGAGTATTCTGTACGGGTACCGTATGGGAAACCGGCGTTGTCGCTGGCAAAGATGATCTGTAATTCGGGTGTTTGCTCCACCAGTGCACGAAAGATCGTTAAACCTCCGACACCGGAATCGAAAACCAGAATTTTTGTGGATTGTGCATTTTGAAGCATCGAAAAATTTTGCCAGAAATCGGGCCGGTAAAGCAGGAAAGAATGTTTTTTTTTATTTTCCATCCGCTGGTAGGCTATTGCACACGCTCCTGATGGTACAAACTTACACCTATGGGTCTCGATGGTCAGCCCCTATAAAGCCAATTCTTTTGCAGACGTTACTATGATTGATTTTAATGATGAAAAAGACTTTGTGACCTACAAAGACGGTGAGGTCATCTTTAGAGAGGGAGAGCTTGGCAGTGTTATGTATGGTGTAGTGACAGGGGAAGTGGAGCTGCGCGCCGGCTCAAAATACCTGTCCACCGTACAGGAAAACGAAATTTTTGGAGAGATGGTCCTTCTCGACAGCCGTGAGCGCAGTGCAACTGCTGTTGCTGTGGGCGATACAACTTTGGCAAAGGTGAGCAAGGAGCGCTTCTTGGAATGTATCAAGCATGATCCCAGTTTTGCCCTCAAGGTGATGGGCACCTTGGCAGGCCGATTGCGTGTCGAAAGTAAAATGAGAAGTCTGTGATAGCGGGAACTTCTTTTCTGATCTTACCCGGGTTTTAGATGACAACAGAAACACTGATTCTGGCCTTTTCGCTGGGTACGGTTCTGCTCTGTGTTATCAGTATTCTGATTACTCGTGTTTTGGTACGCCAGGGCTGTGAAGCCAAGGCACAGTCGGACTTGGCCCAACAGCGCCTGGAGCTGGAAACACGTATTACTCAACTTGGTACCAAACTTGAGGAAGAGCAAAAACGCCTGCTGGATTTCCAGTCCCAAGACGCCGAGCGGAGCAAACATTTGCAGGCCGAATTCGAACGTTTGGCCAATCGTATCTTTGAAGAAAAACAGACGCGCTTTAGTAAAGAGAGTCGTGAGTCAATCGACAGCACTCTAAAACCCCTGCGCGAGCAGGTAGAAGGCTTTCGCCGTCGGGTCGAAGAAGTACATAGCGCCGATATTGCCGACCGCAACCGCCTCAAGGGGCAGATCGAAGAATTGCAAAAGCAGGCCAGCCAGATTGGTACTGACGCGGTTAGTCTGGCCAATGCGCTGAAGGGCGATTCCAAAATGCAGGGCAATTGGGGTGAGGTGGTCCTCGAGCGCCTTCTGGAACAATCTGGTTTGGTGAAGGGCTCCGAGTACCAGACCCAGGAATCTTTTCGGGATGCCTCTGGCAACCGTGCTATCCCCGATGTTCTGGTGCGACTGCCGGAAAACCGGGTTATGGTGATCGACTCCAAGGTGTCACTTACCCATTACCAGGCGCATATAAATGAAGAGGATGCCGGCAAGAAAAGGGATCTGCTCAATCTGCACATCAACTCGATCCGTAATCACTACAAGAGTCTGGATAAAAAGGGTTACCAACATTTGCAGGGGATTGAGAGTGTTGATTTTGTCTTTATGTTTATTCCGGTTGAACCTGCATTTTTACTGGCGCTGAAAGAATCCCCGCAGATTTTTGATGAC
>JBFHKI010000357.1:0-1864 GCA_041595415.1 Pseudomonadales bacterium
AGTGTGTTCAGACGCCTCCCGATATTCAATAGGGCCCATCTCCAGGAAGTCATCGATGCGGGCCGCATTGGCCCAGACCGGGTCAGACAAGTCTCCGTCAATGTTTGGAGCCGTATTTGTGCGTACCGCAGTAAATACTTTTTCATTCTGATCCGGGGCTGCTTGGCCAAAAACTGTGTTCGATAGGAACAACAGAGACGGCAAAAGAATCAGGACGAGTTTTGATGCTGAAGAAGAAAAACTTCGGTTCATTCGCTGTTACAACCTGGCAAAATAAAGTTACGCATTTTAGCGAAACAAAGTCCGCAATCTAAGGTATATAGGGTTAAGAGATGTTTAGAGAAGAAAACCCTAGAAGCGGAAGGTATAGCGGAATTTGAAAGAAGCTTGAGTGTGTTGCACGGTGAATTTGTAATCGTCGTCTTCGTCCACCATGCCCTGATTGAATACTATCCACAAATCCTGTCCTGGCTGCATATTCCAGCGCAGGCGATTGGTAAAGGCAGCCTGACGACGTACGTTGTCGTATTCGATTTTTGAAGCAAGGGACCAAGCGGCGTTAAAGGCGACGTTGAGGCTGAATTCAAGCTCGCGGGTAAAAATACTGTCGGCACCGAACTCGTATTTTGTAATGTCGTAGCCAAGCCCCAGCAATATATGTCGATTGGCTTGCCAGTTTAGCTCGGGGGTTATGGCGGAAAAGGAGCCGCTGTAATAATCACCCTTTTTGAAATTGATTTCGCCCTTTAGATCGAGATAAGTTGGGGACTGATAGCGAAGATCGTAGGCCAGATTAATGTAAGTATCTGCAGGGATATCAAAGCCCAGATCGCCGGACGGATTTGTCCCGGGCAGGACCACTTCTTCAGTGCGTTCAACCAATAGCCTGACCAAGTCTCCGCGCACTGATCGTACAAAAAACGGGATGCTGGAAAACTTTTGAGAGTCCAGGTCGCCACTATCCAGATATTGCCAACGTTCCGCTTCCAGCACCGAACCGATTTCCTGCAGGAAGCCGGAATTTTCAAAAATATGCTTGTACATGATCCGGCTGGAAAGCAGTTCTGCGTTGTGTCGCTGAGTAAAACCCAGCCCCGGATTGTAATTTTCTTCGACGGCAAAATACTGCGCGCCACCACTCCAACCCTGATTATCCTGAATGGATACAACAGCGCTGTAGGCGCTTTGGTTGTCGTCAAAATCGGGGTCTTCGGTTTGTTGGTACATCATAATGGCGTCAAGACTTTTGCCGGCAAGAAATTGTGTCTTTCGGTAGTGGAAGTCGGCACCATACAGGGAGTTACTTTGGTTCTCGGCCGGATTGCCGTCGGTAAAAATCACTCCGATTTTTGATTCGTTAAAAATAGTCTGGGATACGCGGGCAACAATAGCGTTGGTAGGATTGATAGTCTCTTCAATGCCATCCCGTATCAGTGTGGTTTCATCCTGTCTCATGACCAGTGCGCCAAATTCGGTATTACCTGCGCGGCCACTGATTTTGGCTCCCCCTATGATATTTACCGGTTCTCCATCCTCGCTTAAACCGATGCGACGGGAGTAGAAAGCCAGAGCGTTGTTACCGGACTCGGCACCGTCAAGATCCAGATCGGCCAGGCCAAATTTAAAGGCGTCAAAATCGTTCAAAAAGAAGGCGCGTTTTTCCTCAAAGTAGCGACGGAAGCGCGAGTTGTTGAGGCTGTTGGTATCGGCTTCAGTGGCCGAAAAATCTGTGTTGATGGTTACCGCTAAATTGATTTGGGGTGTAATTTTATAAAAGATGTCTACCGAGGGCTCTAGCTCTTGGGTTTCATTGCCCACAACCTTGTTGTCAAAAGAATTGCCGCTGATGGCTGGAACCACGTCC
>JBFHKI010000358.1:0-1848 GCA_041595415.1 Pseudomonadales bacterium
CCAGGAAAAAGACCCGGCCGAGTGCGAAATCTACATCGTCGAGGGTGACTCCGCCGGTGGCTCCGCCAAGCAGGGCCGTTCGGTTTAATAACAAGTGGAAGACATTCCGAGCTGCAATATCGCGGTCAATGACACTGTCCAGTTCAAAAAAAGTATCTGCCGCTTTTTCATTCCACCAGGTGAGTTCAAAATTATTGTTCACCATAAAGGCAGGGCCTGGAATGCTATCTACCGATAGTTCCACTGATAGTTTGGCTGGGTTCTGGATTTCGAATCCTCCCAGGTTATTTTGGCTGGTGGCAGTGCTTACCGGATTCGAAGCAGAAGCCTCGGCAGGGTGGTCGGCAGGTTCTTGTATTTTTCCTACCTTGGATAATTCTCTAACGGTGTCAGATGATGAGGATTGGGTTTTCTCATCGGAGGTCGCCAGTATCTGGGCGACAGAAGACGCTGCACGAACACCAGGGGTCTTGCTGAACTTCTCCACAGGCCAGACTCTTTCTTTTCTCGTTTCTATTTTTTTGTGATCCGGGTTCGAGGCCAATGTTTTTGCAATATCGGACATGCTTAAGCCTTCCTCTTTAAGTTGTAGAGCATATCGAACCGTTTCGATGGCGGACTCGGGGAAGAAAGACATTCCGCCGCGGCCTGATTCGCCTTCAGATGCAGACGCAGCAACGATTTCGGGCTTTTCCAAAATGCCCATGCCAATGTAGTTGTCCAGGATGCCTCGGGCAATTCCTGTGCGCTCCATAAGCTCTATACTGCTGATCATTTGAACACCATTCGAAAATTCAGACGGCCAGTATAGGCAACATATTCATATATTACAAACAGATAGCTACTTTTGTTAAACGAGAGTTTTAGCAATAGCTTCCAAGCTGGAAGTTAACTCACAAAATTGGCGGCAGAGCAGGGCGTATCAAGAGTCTTTTGAGTTCTGATACGCCCCGGTTTAATGATTTATAGCTGTTTCCGGTGAAGGCTACAGGGATGCAATATAATCAATTTGCAACTGTCGCTCTTCGGCTGTTGGCAAGCGACCCATGGCGGCTCTCAGGTTGTCCAGTGCATGATGTGGTTTCGTTGTACCAGGGATGCAGGCTGTTATGTCGGGGTGTGAAATATTGAACTTAAGAAAAAAGTTCCCCCAGCTCTGGCAGTCGAATTCCTTGGCAAATTGCGGCAGCTCGCGACCGGCAGTTAAAGAGAATAGGGCTCCTTGACCAAAGGGAACGTTTCCAATTACTGCTACACCCAAATCTCGTGCAATGGGCAGGATTTTCTGTTCTGCGTTCCGATCTCCCAGGTTGTAATTGATCTGAATGAAATCCAGTTGTTCCGATTGCATGATGTCGACTATTTGATCGTGTTCTTGATTTTCCGAGCCGGTAATTCCCAAGTAGCGAATTTTGCCCTCAGCTTTCCATTCCCTCAATTGTGGAAGAATGGTTCGCCAGTCTTGATTGACAACATTGTGAATCTGATAAAGGTCTATATGGTCGACGCCCAGATAGACCAATGAGTTCTGCATTTTGGTCTCAACCGGGTTTTTGTCGAACTGACCGCATTTTGTTGATAGAAAAGCTGCATCAGAAAACTCCATTTCAGCAAGTAATCCACCTAAAATTGCTTCAGATCCCCGATAATGAGATGAAGTATCTAACAGGCTGCCTCCGTGGCTTTTAAACACCGTTAATGTTTCCAGCAGCATGGTTCGGACAGCCTCATCGCTTCCTGAGCCGTATTGGTTGGTGCCAAAGCCGATGGCTGGAATCTCCTCACCACTTGAGGGGATGATTTTGGTAATGAGGTTTGTTGCCGCTGTCTGCGCGCTCGATTTTCCAG
>JBFHKI010000359.1:0-1847 GCA_041595415.1 Pseudomonadales bacterium
AGCAGCTTTACGAGACGTGTTCTCTTAGTAAGGACCACAATCGATTGCAGTACAGTCTGGTAATTATCGACCCAGAATTAAGAAAAACACCCACGGTCAATCATAAGTGGTGGCAGTATCGGCCCGGAGCATCCGTTCAGCCCTATGAATGCACCGATTAGTTTGAAACCAAGTGGTGAGAGGGGTTATTTTTTTACCATTGAGTAGCCTTCCTCTCCCTTGGTTTTCCATCGGTGGGGGGGTATTCTATGTAGTTCTTCAGAGCCGCAATCAAGGTATCAAAGGCGCAGACGGCTCAATGCCTTCAACGCGGACGTCCGGATTATGGGCCCGTATCAGGGATTCATATTTCTCGACAGCGCTTTTGGGAACATCCGCCATGATGAGGATCTGGCCCTGTTCTATTGCCGATTCAAAAGATTGCAACCGAGAGCTGGAGAAAGAAGCTCCGGCAATCCCCGTTAGCAAGCCGCCCAGTCCTGCGCTCCAGAGTCCGATCAGTAATACCAGCCCTCCGCCTACAACAATGCCTGCTGGTGGAAATGCCAATGCGCCGAGGCCTACCAGCAAGCCCGTTGTACCTCCCAGTTCGACACCTCTTGCGTATGCCGCCAGGAAGTCGTCAGATTCTGGCCCGGCGTCGGGTAGATCTTCCAGATCAACACCGTATTTTGCCAGAACATAAATGTGTTTTTCAGGAATGCCGTTGTTTTTCAGGTCGGCCACTACCTTTTTGGTGTGGGTCAGATCTGGTGACAGGAAGCAGAGTCTTTTCATGTGGGGAGCCCTCTCAGGTTAAACCAGATATTTGGCAATCAAGATGGTGACAATCACCAAGCCTATGATAGTGCCGCCAATGATTAACAAGTTACGTAATGCCGTGCCTTCTTTTCTCATGTGTAACTACCTCGCTGTAAAAATTCAGGAATGGTTGGTTATAAATAATCCGGCAGGCCTCTGGATCGAATTTTGAACCGTGCGGCTTGATAGCAACGGTCATATTTAACCAAGTACCTCCACGACCGCATCATGATCCAATGTTTCATCCTTCAATAATCGTTCGGTGAGGGCTTCAAGTTTGTCCCGGTGTTGTTCCAGAGTCGATTTGGCCAACAGGTTGGCCTCTTCTACCAGGCGGCGAACTTCTTCATCTATAAGGGTGGCGGTTTGCTCACTGAAGTCTTTTTCCTGTGCCAGCTCATATCCCAGAAAGGGGTGTTCATCACCGATGTGATAGTGCACCGGCCCCAGCTTTTCGCTCATACCCCAGATTGCCACCATGCGTTTCGCCAACTCGGTACAATTTTTCAGGTCGTCCGCCGCGCCCGTGCTGACGTCGCCAAACACCAACTGCTCGGCACATCGACCTCCCAACATAATGGCCATGCGCGATTTCAGATAGGCTTCCGGATAGTTGTGTCGGTCTTCTTCCGGTAACTGTTCGGTCATTCCCAGCGCTTGTCCGCGCGGGATAATACTGACCTGATGTACCGGGTCAGTGTTCGGTAGATAATGGGCAACCGCGGCGTGACCGCTCTCGTGGACGGCAATACGTCGTCGTTCCTGCGGGTTGAGTATGTCGGTACGTTGTGCACCCATCCGCACTTTGTCATGGGCAAAATCAAAGTCGGTCATACAGACTTTTTTACGTTCTTCCTTAACTGCGTGGAGTGCCGCTTCGTTGGCCAGATTGCGCAGATCTGCACCGGAGAAGCCTATGGTAAGGCTGGCAATTTCATCCAGATCGACATCATCAGCCAAGGGGATCTTGCGCACGTGTACGTCCAGAATTTTGCGTCTGGCGACGCGTTGCGGTAGCTCAAGAACAATTTTTCGGTCGAATCTGC
>JBFHKI010000360.1:0-1821 GCA_041595415.1 Pseudomonadales bacterium
AGCAGAAGATCCCGGCAGTGAGTTGGCCCGTCTTTTCGATTAGCTAATTGCATTTGTCTGCGCCAGCTAAAAGCGGTTGCAGTCGATTCGCTGGTTAAGCTTCTGGTTCGTCGTCTTCTTCAGCGGAATCGGATTCCAGCCAGCTGGGTGGGTTTTTTGACGCCCCGAAAACGACCATGGTCATTCCGTGAGCTTCCAAAAGCCCCATATCTTGCATGTCTTTCAGAATTCTTCCTGCCATCTCTCTGGAACAGCCGACGATACGGGCAATTTCCTGGCGTGATACTTTGATCTGTACGCCGTTTTCCACCTCTACAGCTTCGGGAAGTCGACACAGATCCAACAGGCAACTGGCAACACGGCCGGTAACATCCAGAAAGGCCAGGTCCAAAACCTTGCGGGTAGTTGTGCGAAGACGATCGGCAACTTGTGAGTCCAGCGCATGCATCAAACTTGGATATATTTTGGCCAACTCGTGAAAGCGTTGGTAGCTCATTTCACCAACTTCGCAATCGGTTCTTGCTTTTACACAGGCGCTGCGGGCTTTTTTGTCTTCACTGTAAATGCCCAGCTCACCAAAGAAGTCTCCTTCGGATAGATAAGCCAGAATGATTTCGCGGCCATTATCGTCTTCTACCAGAACGGTAATGGTGCCCTTGATAATGTAGTACAGAGTTTCACCGTCATCCCCGGCGGCAATAATGGGGCTTTTTGCCGGGTACTTGTTTACTTCACAATAGGAAAGGTACCTATCTATATTGGGGATTTGTCGTTTTTCTGTATCGGTTGTTGCCAATTTATCTCTCCAACTGTAGTGCCATTGAGCAAAACCACGTCCATCAATAGCGATTGATTCCATGGATTTTTGATTGTTTTTTTTGCTTACCACGGAAAATCGGGTAGGGGGGTTGCTGCTTGGTATATACGGTTACTTCGGTTTTTTTGCAATTTAACGCGTACCGTACACAACCATAGTTTTACCTTTTACATCGATCAAGCCCTGTTCTTCCAGATCCTTGAGCACTCGGCCCACCATTTCTCTGGAACAACCGACGATGCGACCAATTTCCTGTCGGGTAACCTTGATTTGCATGCCGTCCGGATGGGTCATGGCATCTGGTTGCTTGCAGAGTTCCAGCAGGCAACCGGCGACACGACCAGTGACGTCCATAAACGCCAAATCGCCGACCTTACGGGTAGTTTTTTTCAACCGGTTCGCAATTTGTGAGCCGATAGAAAAGAGTATGTCAGGGTAAACTCGCCACAGTTCCAGAAATCCGGCATAACTGATTTCCGCAACTTCACAATCTGTTTTTGCTCGAATCCAGGCGCTTCGGGTTCGGTCTCCTTCGTTGAAAATCCCCAATTCACCGAAGAACTCACCGTCGTTGATATAGGCGATTACCATTTCACGGCCTTCATCATCTTCAATGATTACCGTTACTGTGCCGCGGATAATGTAGTAGAGGGACTCGCCTTTTTCACCGGCAAAAATTATGGTGGATTTTGCAGGGTAGCGACGTCTTTGGCAGTGTTCCAAAAAGGCCGGAAGGCTGGGAGCACTACTTGGACGAAGCAGAGGGTTTAGCGACCCTCCGTTATCAGTGGGCGGGATAATTCCTTGTGCGAGAATTTTTTTTGCTTTCATGTGTTAACAGTATGCGTTGAGGGTTGCAAAGTCAAAGCATTATGAGCTGCTAGCCTGGCGGATGCTAGCGAATATTTATCCAAGGAATTGAGCCACTTGTGATAGTCTGTTCAAAATTCCAGAAAGTATTGCGGAGACTCTTTTGCAGGTAGAAATAAATTGGCGTGGTGACG
>JBFHKI010000361.1:0-1809 GCA_041595415.1 Pseudomonadales bacterium
GCCGGGCATGGGGCAGAACGCCTTTTTTACCTACGGCATTGTGCTGGGCATGGGGCATACCTGGGAAGCGGCGCTGGGTGCGGTATTTTTGTCCGGTATTATCTTTATCATATTAAGCCTGCTGCCGGTGCGGGAGTGGATGATTAACGCCATTCCCAAATCTCTCAAGTTGGGTATCTCTGCCGGCATAGGTTTGTTTTTGGGTTTTATCGCTCTGGGCAACGCCGGTGTCATAGTCGGTGATCCCTCCACCATGGTTGGCCTCGGTGATCTGGCTGCCCCCGAACCTATCCTGATGTTGGTGGGCTTTGTGGTGATCGCCGCCCTGACGGCGCGCAAGATAATCGGAGCTGTGATTATCGGCATGATGCTTGCCACGGTACTGGGCTGGGTTTTGGGCTATGCCGATTTTTACGGCGTGGTTTCCATGCCGCCTTCAATTACCCCAATCGCCTTTAAACTGGATTTGGCCAGCGCCTTTGATCTGTCCATGATCACCGTGATTCTGACGCTTCTGTTAGTGGACGTCTTTGATACAGCCGGCACCTTGGTCGGGGTTGCCATGCGCGCCGGTATGCTGGACAAGGAAGGTAAATTGCCGCGACTCAGCCGTGCGCTGATGTCCGATTCTACCGCTACGGCTGCGGGTGCATTATTGGGAACTTCTTCGACTACCAGCTACATTGAAAGCGCCGCTGGAGTAGAGGCGGGTGGTAAAACCGGCCTTACTGCCACCTTTGTCGCTTTGCTTTTTCTGCTCTGCCTGTTCTTTTCGCCGCTGGCGCAAAGTGTGCCTTCCTATGCTTCGGCGGCGGCCCTGCTGTTTGTCGCCTGCATAATGACTCGTGCTCTGGCGGATCTTGACTGGTCGGATCACACGGAATCTGCTCCAGCCGTTATTGCCGCTATCAGTATGCCCCTGAGCTACTCGATAGCTGATGGCATCGGTTTGGGTTTTATCAGTTATGCCCTTATCAAGCTGGTGGTGGGTAAACCGCGCTCCTGTTCAGCAGCGGTTTATGTCGTGGCCGCTATCTTTGCATTAAAATTTACCTTTCTTGGCTGATTCAGCCGCAAGTTTTCCACAATCAAGGGCAGGGAATGAATAAGATATTTTTGTCAGCAAACGATCTGCTGCTGGATTCTTTCAAAATGGCAGCGCAGATCTATGACAGTGGATTTCGCCCCAATTTCATAATTGGCGTCTGGCGTGGAGGTGCTCCGGTAGGCATCGCCGTACAGGAGTATCTGGATTTTCTC
The DNA here is from genome assembly GCA_041595415.1 of Pseudomonadales bacterium. Classification (GTDB taxonomy): domain Bacteria; phylum Pseudomonadota; class Gammaproteobacteria; order Pseudomonadales; family GM7GCV1; genus JABJGI01. The sequence continues at coordinate 1,261 of JBFHKI010000361.1, forward strand.
GGAGTGCCGACCGATCATATTTCCATACGCACCTCATCCTATACCGGTATTAACCAGCAGGATAAAAAGGTGCGGGTACACGGGCTGCATTACGTGATCGACAACATCAACGCCGAGGATGAGTTGTTGATTGTGGACGATGTGTTTGATTCGGGCCGCAGTATTGTCGCCATTCTCGCTGAAATAAAAGAAAAGACCCGTCGCAATTGCCCCCAGACCATCAAGGTTGCCTGCCCCTGGTACAAACCCAATAAAAATATTACCGACATAAAACCGGATTACTATATTCACGAAACCGACGATTGGTTGGTGTTCCCCCATGAGTTGAAGGGGCTGACTCTGGACGAGATTGAAGCGGGCAAGGGGCCTCTGGCCGAAACCCTGTTAAAGCGGGTGCACAAAGGGTAATTCTTCCGGCCCTGTGGCTCATCTATGGCACAGATATTGCTCTAGACAGGAGGCTGTTTTTATCCCTGAAACGGCCCAGTCATTTGAGGAATCTTTACCATGTTGCAACAAGCTTTTTCCCGTCTCTTATCCTGTATCTCC
>JBFHKI010000362.1:0-1807 GCA_041595415.1 Pseudomonadales bacterium
GGCCTCAGCCTTTGGGAAAGTAACTATACCGGACAGCGAGATGTAATAACCCATATCCAGGGCGGATTTTGCCATCTGCCAATCTTCCGTAAAACAGTGCAACACTCCGACAACATCGCCCCGGTAGGATTGCATCAAATCCAGAGTATCCTGTACCGCTGCGCGCGTATGAATAATGACCGGTTTTTGCTCGGCTTTTGCAGCCTCCATATGAGCGGCAAAGGCTTTTTTCTGAAATGCCATTTTTTCCGGTGCATAGTGGTAATCGAGACCGGTCTCACCGATAGCTACCACATTGTCCCGGCCTGCCAGCCGCACCAGCTGCTGGGCATCAAAGACTTCTTCCTCACCCAGAGGATGGCAACCAATACTCAACCAAACATCGTCATATTTCTTTTCAATATCAGAAAGTTGCTGAAATTTACTAAAGTCGATTCCAATTAGCAAAAACCCGCTAACACCCTGTTCACGCGCGGCGTCCAGGGCCAAATCAAGGCTGTTTCCATAGGGTTCCAGATCGAGATGATCAAGATGACAGTGGGAATCTATAAACACCCGATAAATTACATAGTGAGGGTTGGGTTGGACGAATTCAGCAGGCCGGCGATTTGTGTCTCGATCATATTCATCAGTTCGCGGTTTTCCTCACCTAGCTGGATACCGATGCCCGGTTTGAAGGAAGTGGAACCCTTTGGTGTAACCCAGATCACTTTGGCAGAAACCGGTGTCGGTTCGGACTGCTCCAAAAGCTGTAGCAGAATAAAAACCTCATCCCCGAGCTGGATATTTTTTTGGGTTTCAATAAAAAGCCCACCACCTGTCACATAGGGCATGTAAGCATTAAAGACCGACATGGGGTCTTTCAGACTAACTGAGAGAATACCGCCTTTACCTGCAAAGCCCATTTCCATGAAGCTGCTCGTGTTTGAATTCAAAGCGGATTGTAAAGCCTTTAAAGCTTTAGACAAGGCTTGGTGAACGCAAAGGGTTGAGGCGCTCACCTACGGAAGTTACACAGAGAACACAGCCCGGCAAGACTGATACTACTGATTCACTGTCCTCAGCGGGGGATATGGATATATCCCCGTTCAACAGCAACTATCGAGGACGGCCAAACTGCCGATTAAACTGCTGCCACAACATAAAGAGGTTTTCCGAGTAGAGCTGTGCATTCAAGCTGGTTGAATGTACCAGCTCGGCACGCAAGTGCAGTAACTGTTCGAGATAGCGGGTTTGCTGAGGGCTGGGAACTAGCCCGTCCAATACCTGCTGGCGGATTCTTTTAAGCAGTCGGCCATCGATCCAGTCGAGCTGATCCTCAACCCTGACTTCCTTGCATTCAGATGCGGCTTCAACCGGGCTGAGCTTCATCTCGGCCACCCCGGTCATAACGGCCTGAAAGTGATCCCATTGCGGCTGCATGCCCTCTTCTATCCATTGCATCAGTCGCAAAGGCTGATAATCCAGAGCCTCCAGCAAGTCTTCCGGGAGTTTGCCAGCAAAACCTTTTGACTCGAGCCAGACCTCTGTCTGCTCTCTGGTCGGGCGCTCCATCAGGATCGGCTGACAACGGCTGCGCACTGTTGGCAACAGGGGTTTGGTGCCCTCGGAAACCAGGATCAGTAAAGAATTACCCGGCGGTTCTTCCAAAGTCTTGAGCAAGGCATTTGCCGCTGCGTTATTCATGGATTCAGCGTGCAAGATCAGGGCAACCTTGCGCTCGGAAATTTGTGCGGTAGAACTGAATCGCTCTACCAGCAAACGGATTTCATCCACCCTGACCGTAGCTGAAGCTCCGCCGGGCTCA
>JBFHKI010000363.1:0-1804 GCA_041595415.1 Pseudomonadales bacterium
ATTGGTTGGAATGGGCTGCAAGTTCGGTCAGGGTGAGTGGATGCACTCTTACCTGTCAGAATCTCAGGTTGTGGATTTTTGGTTGGAACATGGGACACACCACTCAGGACAATCCGCGGCCAGACTGGCGACCACCCTCTAGTTAAGTTTTGCCAAATTCGTGCGTGCCAAAACAAGCAAGATCCGGCTCGATTCACCAATTACCTGAAGGCATAATTTGCAGATGTACAGGGCTGGCCAATGAACGACTATCAACGCATTGAAAAAGCGATTCAATTTATTGAGCAAAACGCGCGCCACCAGCCTGGCCTGAATGAAATAGCCGCGAGCATTAACCTCAGTCCCTACCACTTCCAGCGCATGTTCACGCGCTGGGCAGGACTCACCCCCAAACGCTACCTGCAAATAATTACTCTGGTGCATGCAAAACAGCTTTTGTCCGAATCAAAACCTGTTCTGCACATTGCCGACGAACTCGGCTTGAGCAGCAGCTCAAGATTGCATGATCATTTTGTACAGCTTGAAGCGGTTACTCCGGGACAGTACAAACAAGCCGGTCAGGGTTTGCAAATCCGTTTTGGCATTCAGGAAACGCCTTTTGGAACTTGTTTCCTGGCCATAACCAACCGCGGTATTTGTAAATTGTCCTTTCTCGATGGCGACACTTCTTTTCAGGAATCCCTTACAGAGCTTCACCGTCTCTGGCCTAACGCCCAAATTCAAGAAGACCCTGTGCAGACCGCCAAGATCGCCCATGAGATTTTTGACCGAAACACCGACCCGGATCGTCCGGTATCTCTTCTGGTACGGGGTACCAATTTTCAAATTATGGTCTGGAAGGCATTACTGGAAATCCCTCCAGCCACTCTTCAAAGCTATCTTGATATTGCCACTTCGGTGGGCAACCCCTCTTCGGTACGTGCTGTTGGTAGCGCCATTGGTGCCAACCCTATTGCTTTCCTCATCCCCTGTCACAGAGTCATACGCCAAAATGGTGAAATCGGTGGCTACCGTTGGGGTAATACGCGAAAACACGCCATACATGCCTGGGAATCCGCAGCTGTCTAGACCTGCCACGGCTTTTGTTTTAATGCAGTTTGCAAAAGCAAATATTGCACCCTGACTTTGGACGCCTTGCTGCTGCACTTTAATTCCTCGGCCAAAATTAACCGCCGCTCCAGCAAATATTGAAGTCGATCGCTATCAATTGAGATATTCAGCGAAATTTGTTTGCCCTGCTCCTCAGTGCAAGGCTCCGGTTTCACTCCTACCTCGGACACTCGCAGAGATGCCATAACATTAGTGCAAACAGGCCGATCGGGCCATTAGACACTCATCATTTAGCGCCATCTCCGACCAGCGAAGATGCATACCTCCGATCAAGGTAAAGCGTTTTTCAACCTCCAGATTTTCCTGACTCTCAAGTTTTTCAACTGAGCAGCTGTAGAGCGCAAAAGCCTCTTCTGTCATTCCGGCATTGCTTAGAGCCGCCAGAAGCAAACCGGTGGAATTAACGAACTTCTTTGTGGCCGTTTCTAGCCTGTCCGAAAGGTCGAGCAACATTTCCGAGCTTTCGTGAGCTGCGCCCAGATGTGGAACAGCATCGCGCCAGAAACATTGATCAAAGTAATATCTCCCCGTCTCCATACTGACCTCATAGCAGCGCTTTAAACGAAATGTATCGGATCGGAGCCACTCTTGGTGACAGGGACATAAAAAGCTTTTAAGCATTATACTGCTCCATCTGGGATGATCATTGATAATGATAATCATTCTCATTTAAAGCAGCAAGGCGTATTTTGTG
>JBFHKI010000364.1:0-1785 GCA_041595415.1 Pseudomonadales bacterium
GAACTATTCAAAAGCAAGGTCGACAACCCCGCCGCCGAATTCTGGGATGCCGTGCTGGACAAAAACGACTGGTTTATCGCCTCGGGTGAATACTATTTCTGGGACGTATTGGCCGCTATCGTGCTGGTCCACCCCGAATTTTGCGAAGGCACCTGGACCGCCATCGATATCGGCTACGAATTTACCGAAGATCCCTGGCTGCCGACATCGGACATGAGCATCGCCAACACCCGCTGGGACGGCCAACCCAGAAGGCACCTCAACCCCGCTACCGCTGGTGTAACCCGTGCAGGTGAAGGCAGCGCCAATACACTGGTCTGTATGCAAACCTACCCACAAAAGGCCTTTGATTTATTTGTAGAGACACTGACTGACTAGGTACGAGAGTTAAAAGAAAGGGAGTTACATTTAAAAAAATGAGCTCCCCGGTTTCTTGAACGCAACGGGCAGCCTGACCAATCTTGCATTTTCGGCATAAATACTAGAGGGTATTTCACACGGCAATTGTCTTTTAGATACCTAAAAGAAAATCAAACAACGCCCGGAGCCACCCCTGGATATGAAACCTTTATTTGCCTACCTTCCCGCCTTATGGCTTGTTTTCTTTACGTCTCCCGCTTGGGCGCATCATTCGGTTAACTATCATTTCGACCCTGATAGCTCATGGGAAATTGAAGGTGTGGTCAAAGAGTTTCATTTCCAAAACCCCCATTCGGGCCTGGTTGTCGAAATCGTGAATGCCGAAGGCGAGACCGAGATTTGGGAAGTTGAGACGGTCGGCCGCTCGACTTTACAAAAGCAGGGTTGGACCCATCAGCAATTTGTGCCGGGCCAAAGGGTAAAAGTATCCGGTTTTCTTGGCCGCAGAGTCGAAAACTCACTCTATCTACGCACCGCAGAATATGCCGATGGTTCCACAACGGGCTTTGTCTACGGGCAGTTAGCCCAGCCCCTGAGCCCCGAGGATATAACTGAAGATACCGAAATCCAGACTTCGCCTTTGGGTAATTGGGTACGGGCCGTTGCGCCAACCGGCCCGGTGGCAATTGGACGGGAGAGACCGGAAGATGAGATTTCGGAACTGGATAATTTAACCGAGGCGGGTCTGCTGGCTATCGCAGATTACGATGCCACGACAGACGACCCTTCGATTCAATGTCGCCTGCCCAGTATCACCCGTGTTTGGGGGCAGCCCGATTACTCCCCTACCAATATCCGCCAAGACGGCGACATCGTTACTATTCAGCATGAGATGTTTGACGTTACCCGCACCATTCATCTGAACCAGACAGAGCACCCTGAAAACATCGAACCCAACGTTCTGGGGCACTCAATTGGCTGGTATGAAGACGAAGCGCTTTATATTGAAACCAAGCGCATTGCCGAAGGAATATTGGCGCCACATCCGGGCATACCCAATAGCGATCAGTTGACCCTGTTGGAAAAACTCAGCGTTGATAAAACCACCGGAGCGCTTAAATTGGAATGGACAGCTACGGATCCGCTTTATTTCCGTCAGCCGCTGACAGGCCAGAGCCTTTTTGTAAGATCCGATATTCCGATCGCTAAATTTGACTGTCAGTATTAAGTAAAAGGGCTGGTTTATTTTTTGCTCCGCCAACTGGCAAGGTTGGCAGAGCCCCCGGCAAATAAATCCACCCTCTTTTAGGCTTTTAGCCGGCTTTCTGATTATACTGTATGGATGAACAGTATAGAGAAAGTGGCCTGCCCCCCTGACGAATTCCTCGCAGCTGTGCGCCTGCCCATGTTCCAGAGCCTGGTACC
>JBFHKI010000365.1:0-1728 GCA_041595415.1 Pseudomonadales bacterium
TACCGATGCTTTTAATCGTCGCGTCTTTTCAACTACGGTGGTAATCAACAATGCGACCATCTAAAAATCCTGCTGTTTTGAAGGGAAATCTTCAGGGATCCCAAACCGGGGCAACGCTGATTGTCTGCCTGGTGATTCTCACCATTCTGACTTTTCTCGGGGTCAACTCGATGACGGATTCGGGTTTGCAGTCATCCATGGTTCGCAACAACCAGTTACGCCTGATGGCTTACAACACCGCTCTTAGCGAAATCAATTCGCAAATTAACGATATGAATTTCAATACAAATACCGACGCCCTGCTGGACGCTCTGAACGATGCTGACGGTATTCGCGAGTTTGAATTTGACGAGATTCTGTTAAGCACAGTGGATCATCCTTTTACCCAGACACTGACTCTGCGCTATACGGGCTCCGGTGCTTCTTACAGAGGAAACGAGGTTAACACCTTTAAAGATCTGTATTACGAAATCGAAAGCGACGCCGTGCTCGAGGGCACTGGCACCCGGTCCGATCAGGTTCAGGGCATTTCTTATATCGCACCAAACTAAGGTCATCAGCTATGAAAAGATTAGGAAAGAATATTGTATTTCTCGGGCTATCGGTGCTGTTGGCCAGCCCGGCTATGTCCTGGGATTTCTTGTACGTTGAAAACACAATTGAATCCAGCATTATTACGCAGGTGACTCCCCTGAACCTCAGTGGCCAAGGCTCAATTCAGCTTGAGTACGAATGCGACAGCTGCCCTAAATCATTGCCCTACAATCGCGATACGAGCCTGACAACACCCTTCAGTGCCAACCGCGACATCTACGAATTAAGCCAGTGGCAAGGGCACCGCGCCATGATCCGATATTCCACAACCAATCCCACAGCCCTTGAAATCGTCGTGTATTCAGAGACGGAACTCGAGGAGGATTTTTAAATGAAAACTTCTATTCATACCCGTTTTGCTTTCGCTATAACTCTTGGCCTTTTGGGCACGACTCATCTTCAGGCGGATGATACTGAAATCTATCTCAGCACCGGTCTGGATATTCTCGACGATGCAGCGAAACCGAATGTAATGTTCCTGATGGATACCTCAGGCAGCATGGGCAGCGATATCGCCGTCGAAGTACCTTCCGGAGACGAGGGTTTCAGCTATGACCCCGACACCGATTACGGTGACTCGGATGACGATCTTATCTATGTCTATAACACCGATTACGAGTATCAAAATATTACCCTGACCTATGAGCAATCGGTTTGTGAGGATATGGAAGATTACTTCGACAACAATCGAAATTTCCCTATCTATTCAGATCGAGCCTTGCAGTGGCAGAGCAGTGTCACTACTGAAACTATCGAAGAAACCGAACTGGTTTGTGAAGATGTCGAAGTTGATGGTGGTAGCGTTGAGATCAATGAGAATGGCCAGGTGGACAATGGCGATTGGGAATACTATGGCCCTTACAGTGTCGGAGCTGGCACCAGCTTTTCCGCAACCGGCACAACCTACAGCCGAAATGACCGAATCCGTATGTATGTGCGTATCGGCAGTTGGCCAACCAGCAACCGGTACGATTGTCGTGAGAATGATATCCGCGACAGTTCGGAAACCTGTGAAGTTTCAATTGGCTCCAGTGACCAAAATGTTTACGTTGCTGTTCGCGGCCGCAGAAACAATTCCGATTACGATCTGGATATCACCTATGGCGGCGCGGGTATTGTCGAAGTTTGCAATGA
>JBFHKI010000366.1:0-1698 GCA_041595415.1 Pseudomonadales bacterium
AGACACCGGGTTGTGGTACAACGACTGGTTGCGGAAATTGCGCTGGCTGTAGTTCGGTACAGCATGATAACTCCATCCAGGCTTTACATATCCGGCCTTGATAGGCTGGTCTGGGTTTGACTGGTTGCGACTTTGTTGGACTCAATTCAAGGTTTTCTGAAGGACCCTGCAGTATCAATAAGTATTAAAGTCTGAAAATCTGAGGCACAGTTATTCCCTTATCCATGATTTATTTGGCTCTGAGCTGGATATCTGGGTTAGGTCTACTTAATATTTCTTACAGACTGTTTATTTAGACTTGTGAACAATTGCATGTCGACTCAACACATGGAGCAGGGCAGTGAAAATCTGGGTAATGATATTTTGTTTTGTTATGGGAGCACTGACCTCGGCTTTCGGTCAGGAAATAAGCCTTAACTCGGGAAGCAGCGAGTATCGGACAATCAGCTTGCAGAGTTTTCGCGGCATACCCAGATTGGGGGAGTTGTCCGAAAGTGTCAGTCCGGAAACCATAGAGCAACATAATTATTCATTGGGGTTGTTGCCCAGACTAAATTACCAGAAGTCTTTGGCGGATTGCTTTGCAGACCTGAAAGGTTACGAGGTTTTGACAGAGCGTTGCCAAGGAGCTGTAGTTAATCATAGCCAACAAACTTTCTTTTGGCAGACCTTTATACAAAATCTGGCTTATTCACTGACATCGACCCAGCACGCAGAATCTTTCTGCAGCGCCAATAAATCGAACTGCACAATAACCCAAGTCGATCAAATATTAGTGCCAGATGATACTAATCCGAATCGCCCATACCGGACTCCAAACGAATTTGAAAAACGGGACAATGCATCACGTTTGTTAGATCAGCACTACGATTCTTTCACAAACTATGTTGAAAATTTCCAGATGGCGGAGCAAGTCTATTTTGTTTCGAAGGTCCGGATTGGAGAATATCAGTTTGATCGAGGCGTTTTTATTTTCAACTACAGGTCACCAAACAACTTTACCAGCCTGAACCGTGAATTTCGGCCTCAGGGCAGCGACGGTATTGTCTCTAGGAACCTTTCCAGCTCAGCTAATTATGTAGCAGCCGAAGGCAATATTTCGTCTTTCAATCAATCTATGGAGTTGCCTTTGGCCGCCGATATTGCCCAGCAGCTGGTCGGTTCAAACACACGGGAGCTCTATGCGGTTGTTAAATTGGAGCTGTTGCCAGTTCAATTTGACCCAATGCGTTTCGCTCAGCAAGTGCAAAGCCTTGAGTATCGATTTGCCAGTGCCGACCTCGAATTGTTCCGGGATGCCGAGCTTAGCCAGCCTGTGGCCACCCTCGATCTCGGTTTGGTAGAGACTGAAGCTGCTGAAAGCTCAACTGAGGGTTATCAGGTGCCGGCTGATTCCTGGATACTGGATTATCGAAGCCTTTCTTTGTTGCGATTACAGCAATCCACTTTTCCAGAAGAGATGATGAAGAGTTTGGCCTACAGTCTTCCCGAGGCTGAGCGTTCGCTGTGGCGGAACTATGAACAGCGAGTTGCAGCGCTTGAGCGAGCGCAAGCACAAGTGGGGGCGTCTGCGGTTCAGATCAGAGAATTGGAAGATCGCGCGCAATTATCATCCTATAGCTGGCAGTCGAAAGAGAGTCTGGATGAAGATCAACAAAAGGCCTTGCTGGATTACCTGCTAGGTATCGGGGCGAATGG
>JBFHKI010000367.1:0-1697 GCA_041595415.1 Pseudomonadales bacterium
AAAGATAAAGCTGTCCATAAAGGCGGTTGAGTTGTTGTCAGTCATCTTGGTTCACCTCGAAGGCGGCTGGCCTGTCGGGCCTCCGCCTTAAAAGTTGGAGTCAGGAAGTTACTGCAGGTGCTAAAAGGGAAAGTTGCCAGCGGGATTAGGACATTGCTCTGCCGTCATTTCAATCACCTGAGCCTGAAGTGCCTCGCTTTGGTCAATTTCCGGATACTTGGCCGGCAGCTCGTCGAAACAATCCGAGGCCTCGCTCATTACGCTCATCATCTCGTTTTGCAAGGCCATTATCGAATCAAAATCGCCAGTAATTTGCGCCTCTTCCATTTTTTCAGCGGTGGCCTCGATCAGCGCGTAGGGAGCCTCCATACAGCCGCAAAAGTCTTCCGCTGCGGCTTCCAGGTCTGCCCCGACCGAAACCTGTCCAACCAGAAATAACCCAAAAAATACCCATACTCGAATCATGGTTCTACTCCCATGTTGATTAGCTAGAATGAAAACGCGGCCCGGTCAGCTCGCGATTCTAGCCGGCGTTAAATGCCTTGGTAAATTTCATAATACGTATCGCGCCCAAACCGTGATCCGATCCGCCAACCCGCGACAGGCTGCGCAGGTCTACCCGACTGCCGGCACCATCCGGGCTTATACGCACAACCAGATCGTCGTGAAAGTTAAACCACTTGGTGTAGTCGGTGGCTTCAAACCGGCCCCGTTCAGGAGCTTCGCCGATTATATCCCAGCCCAAATCGCGTGCTATCTCAATAGCCCGTGCGTAGGCCTCGGCCTGGCTCAGCTCGGTATGGATGGGTTTTACCCAGGGGTATTTGGCGCGCTGCCTTTCTGCGGTTTCCTCGGGGTATTCAAAACTGTTGGTACGGCCCGGAGCGTCCAGCAACGCCTCGAACGCGGGCGGGCTTAGCATATCGGTAGTCATGTCGTGCACGCCCGGCAAACCGGTCCAGTCGGTTGGCTCCTGATTCACGCCATAGATATAACCGCCTATTGCAAAAGCCACCAAGGCAACGAAGGAAACCAGCGTGTTTTTAATATCCTTGAGAAAGTATTTCAGCAGCATAAACAGAATGACCAGTGCGGCCACGGCTGAATAATTTATATAGTTTTGGGTCATGCGAAAGCCGGTCATCGGCAGCCACAACCCAAGCTTGGAACCGACCCCGCCAAACAGCGGAATCAGCGCAATCAACGCCAGAGCAAAGATAACCCGGTAGATAAGCGTTTTGGTTTTGTCCTGCATGGCTCCCCCCTTGCAAGTATTTTGTCGGCAGTATATCTCCTTAGAAGAAATGGGGTCTGACCCCATTTATTTTATTCGAACAATATCACTTATTCGAGTACCTCATATCTCATAAATAAACTGAAAATCACCGTCATATAGCAAAACAGTAAAAATATAAGAGATCCGGTAAATATATAGAGTGGTTCTTTCATGTCAGCACGGAAATACATTCCAATTTGGTAGCAGCCGATCGTGTTGATAAAAAGAAAGGAAAAAACTCCTATATGAAAGAGTTTTTGTGTCTTTGGATGTATCGTGAGCTTGGAGTTGCAATACTTACACTTGCTACCTCTGGAAAACGGATTATAGGTTTGTCCACAACTGGGGCATTTCCCATAATTTGAATCCTCCATATGTTACTCCTTTCTCATCGGCAAATTGCATTTAAAGTGGTCTGCCC
>JBFHKI010000368.1:0-1683 GCA_041595415.1 Pseudomonadales bacterium
CATCACGCTTGGGCTGGGGCTGGGATCTCAAATCTGCCTATATATTAGACATAGAAAACAATTTTAATGAAATTTCCCGAGAGTCAAACTCAGTTCTGCCTCATGTGCGGTCAGATGTTGCCAAATATCTGCAAGAGGGGGCCTCTGGCCTGGATTCCTTGTATCTGGAGCGTCGAGACAATTTATCCAGCGACGTCTTTTATCGTCTTTACGGTGGGGTTCTGGAGGAAATGTACAGTGGGGTTGGAGGAGAGATCCTTTACCAGCCTTTCCGTTCACGTCTGGCCTATGGTTTCAGTGCCAACTGGGTTAAACAGCGGGATTATGATCGCTCCTTCAGCCATCTCGATTATTCGACGGTCACGGCTTTCGCCAGTATTTATTGGGCTACACCCTTCTATAACTACGATGTGGCTCTCCATGCCGGTCAATTTCTGGCCAAGGATATTGGAGCCAAGTTCGAGATACGTCGTACCATGGATAACGGTTGGATGATTGGCGCTTGGGCGACTTTGACAGATGTGCCCTTTGATGAATTTGGTGAAGGCAGTTTCGACAAGGGTATTTTCTTGCGCATTCCCTTGCAGGGCTTGTTGGGCAAAAACTCCCGTGCTGCTTACAGTACGGCTATCCGTTCGATTCAGCGGGACGGTGGTCAAATGCTGGAAAATTATAGCGGCACCCTTTGGCACGGTTTGCGCAGTACAAGGTATGATGCCCTGCAGAACAATATCGACCAAATGATTGACTAAATATGAACAAACAAAACAGTATCGGGCTCTTTCTTTTTCTGGCTTTCAGTCTGTTGTTGGCAGGGTGCTCGGTGCATTCCGGTCAGCTCGATGGTGTTCGGCAGTTGATGTCCGGGGATGAAGCTGACCTGTTAAAAGATGCCGAATGGCAGGCGAATTGGGATGGAAACCAGTACACCCTCTATGCGGTAAACGCCGGTGCAGAGACTATTTTTGCTTTTGATAACCGCCTGCTGGTCCGTTTTGACGGTTGGAATATTACACAAGTGGTTGGTGTACTTGAGAGTGTTGGGCCAATACGCATAGAACAGCAAAATAGCGAATGGCTGTTTTTTGAGAATGAAAGGTTGTTAAGCCGTGATCGGTGTAGTGATTGGCTAAAGCAACAGGATGTTGCAAATGGAGTCGAGTATCGTCAGGAGTGCAGTCGGCAAAACACCTCTGTTACCTATAGCAACAGCATAAGAATTAACGCCGCCGGATTTATTACTCGACTGGCCTTTAGCGTACATCCAGAATACCCCTCCCTGATTATGGAATCTGTTAGCAAGAGTATTAAATGACCAATACAAAAAACTTACGTTTCCCCGCCATGCGCCTGTTTACGATATTTTTCTTTGCGATCTTTAGCGTATCTTTGGCAAAGGCGCAAAACATAACGGCAGAGCAAATCGCACAATTTAATGCACTGCCAGAGGCAACACAGCAGCAACTGGCCGATGAGTACGGTGTGGATCTGGATGCGCTAGAGGGTATTACCGGAAGCGGGAGCGAAGTTGGTCCTGCCAACTTGGCGCTTCCATCAGATCGGCTTGAGCCATTGGAGGTTGCCTCTATAGCTGCTTTACCTCCCCAAGAGCTGGCCGACGCGGTTGCGGCGGCTTTGGAAAAACAAAAAGCGGAAAGCGAGCAAGAGGGGCTGCAGCGCTAC
>JBFHKI010000369.1:0-1677 GCA_041595415.1 Pseudomonadales bacterium
CCACCCACGGCCTGGGTACCGTAATAAATCCCCTGGCCACCTTTGAGCACTTCAATGCGCTCAATCATGTGTGAGGGGATGGTATCCAGGCCACTGGTACCGTTATAGAGCCGGTTGGTGATTCGGACGCCATCGACCAACCAGAGAATTTCCTGATCTCGCGAGCCCTGAAGCGACATTTCCACGTAGTCAAAAGCGCCATTTTTGGGCCTGATGTTCAACCCGGGAACCAGCATTTGCAAGGGCTGCGACAGGTCGGAAAAACCCATATTCTGGAGTTGCTCGGAAGTAATAATTTCCAGACGGTTGCCGTATTCCTGTAACTCGGTCGGGGTGGTTTCTTCCATGCTGTGCCCGTATACCAAAGTTTCGTCCAGTTCGGTCTGCGCCAACAGACAGGGCGAAATAAAGAACCCACAAAGAAGGCCACTTGATACGAGTTTTTTCATTTTGATCTGCTCCGTTATTTTTCTGCCTGCGGAATGAGATGGCAGAAGCTTGGGCACGGAGGATCAAGCTATCTCGCAATAAAAATAAGTTTTTTCAGGTTTTACAAGGGTTAGGTGTTTGTTAACAGGCGTTAAACCAAAGTTAAATAACGCCAAATCAGCCCAGTTGGGCCCGGGTCAATCAAACCACCGGGTAAATTCGTCAACCCCCGCTCTGGGAGTGCGGTACTGATTCACAGCCGCGGATTCATCTTCGTAACCCAGAGCCATACCGCAAAGCACCTTGGTCGGTTTATCAATGCCCAATACCTCACGTACCTGATCAGGGTATTCAGCCAGAGCCGCTTCCGGGCAAGTGGCCAGGCCCATATCCGTAGCCGCCAACATCAATGTCTGTAAGAACATACCGTAATCAAGGTAGGATCCCGCCTGCATATTCCCGTGCAGAAAAAACATCAAAACCACCGGGGCATCAAAAGCCGCGTAATTTCTGGCCCACTGCTCAAGCCTGCGTTGACGATCTTCACGTTTGATACTCAGAGCATCATAAAGTTGCTGCCCACAATCATTGCGCCTCTGCTTGAAGGGGTCTACCCATTCTAAAGGGTAGTACTGGTAATCTTTTTCCAGCTTTTCACCCGTCGCAAAGACGGATTCGAGCGCCGACTGCAGCCTGCGTTTGGTTTCACCTCGCACAACAGCTACCTGCCATGGCTGAGTATTTCCTCCTGATGGTGCGCAGCTGGCCAGACTTAACAGTTGCCGGACCTGATCGTCCGTTACCACTTTGTCCAAATAGGCACGAACTGATTTGCGATTTCGAATTACTTTAACAGTATCCATAATGATAAAACCCTCTAACCACATAGCTGACGCCGCCACCCAAAAGAAAGTCACTGCCCTGCTGGACCAACAAACTCTTCTTTGATCAAAATCTTGATACCGATATGCAGAATCTGTCTAAATTACGACTTGGAGACACTTCATAAATAATAAAAAGGAAACTCAAACGAATGAAAACCAAAATACTTGTTAGCAGTATAGCGCTTGCCTCAACTTTCGCAGCCGCTGAAAACTACCAAATGGACGCTGTTGCAGGATTCGCAGCCTCGGACAACTCTGATGCTTTTTTCGTCGGTGGCAGATACCACTTTAACGGTTACAACACCAACGGGCACCCGCGAGCCGAAGCGGCTTTTCTGGAAAAATCCAACAATCTGGAGGCATC
>JBFHKI010000370.1:0-1664 GCA_041595415.1 Pseudomonadales bacterium
GGGGAAATACCGGTCCGAGAGTCTTGAGGTTGGTCGGCAAGGACACATTTTTACTAACCGAAGATGTTTGCCGCGCGTTGCTGCGGCACGGGTTGGTATCCGATCTGAACCCCAATTCACTCACCGGACAACGCAAGGCGGAACAGGCCTTTCTCGATCTGCAACAACAATCCGGCTGGTCTCTTTGTATGCTAAGCCGTATGTTGTCTTACACTGTCTAGACTATCTGTCGTACAGGCACTGTATAGAGAGCCAAAACGGCGGTAAGCTGTGGCCCCTTTTCCACCTATCCCGTCATTTTTTACAATTTTCCTATGACTGAAGAAAAAACAACGCATTTCGGTTTTACCGAAGTACCCGAGAGTGAAAAGGCCGAGCGTGTCGCCGGCGTGTTTCATTCTGTGGCCGCCCAATATGATCTGATGAATGACCTGATGTCTTTTGGGATACACCGTATCTGGAAGCAGATTACGATCGAATCTTCAGGCGTTCGCCCGGGGGCTTCGGTGCTTGATTTGGCCGGTGGCACCGGGGATTTGGCGGCGGCCTTCGCCAAAAGAGTGGGTCGTGAGGGGCGTGTAGTTTTGGCAGATATTAACCAGGCCATGTTGTCTGTGGGGCGCGACAAACTGGCCGATCATGGCAGCTTTAACCAGATTCGTTGGGTCCAGGCTGATGCCGAGAAGTTGCCATTTGCAGACCATAGTTTTGATTGCGTTAGCATCGCCTTTGGATTGCGCAATGTCACACGCAAGGAAGAAGCCCTGAAGTCAATTTACCGAGTATTAAAGCCGGGAGGCCGGTTGCTGGTTTTGGAGTTTTCCAAGCCTACCAGCGCGGCTCTGGAAAAAGTATACGATCGATATTCCTTTGACCTTTTACCCAAAATGGGCAAATGGGTTACGGGTGATGCCGACAGCTATCGTTATCTGGCTGAATCCATTCGCAAACATCCCGACCAGGAAAACCTGAAGTCGATGATGCAAGAAGCGGGTTTTAACCAGGTCAGTTACAGCAACCTCACCGGCGGGGTTGTCGCCTTACACAAGGGGTTTCGTTTTGATTCCTGATTCCCTTTTGGGTTTTGCCGAATCGGTGATTAACCGGGCTATTCAAACCGATGCTCTGGCGGCTTCCGAACTGTCCGCACTGGAGGGCAAGACTTTTGCCATAGAGTGTAAAAAACCCGCATTGAATTTGAGCCTTAAAGCCGGTGCAGAGGGCATTGGTTTGCGACCGGGTAGCGATGAAAATGCCAGTGTGGTTTTACAGGGAGATCTGCCTGCGCTGATTTCGCTGGCTTTCTCAGTGGCCCGGGACAAATCGGATTTTTCCAGTTCCGGTGTCGAAATACGCGGCGATGTAGGGGCGCTGTTGTTATTGAGCCGCACCTTGTCCCGTCTGGACATCGATTGGGAAGATCTGTTGGCAAACTTTATTGGAGAGTTTCCGGCCCGATTTGTATTTCTTGGAAAATCGCAACTGGAAAATAAAAAGCCATATATAAAAGAAAAAGTATCGGAAGTAAGCGCAAACTTTCTGGCTGATAAAGTTGGTGTTGCCAGAGCTGGGCAAAGCCATGAATTACGCGAGCAGTTACGTCAATTGCAATACCGTATTGACAGGCTTCAGGCGAGAGTCCGGGACATACAGGCATTAAAGAC
>JBFHKI010000371.1:0-1639 GCA_041595415.1 Pseudomonadales bacterium
CCGCCCCGGGCAGGACTGGACGCAAAGACACTCAAATTTGTTCAGGATTTTGAGTACATAATTTATATTTCATGCAACCCCCTGAGTTTAGGGGAAAACCTGTCAATGCTTTGTAACAGCCATGAAGTTATGGCCAGCGCCTTGTTTGATCAGTTCCCCTTCACGCCACATATGGAATCGGGCGTTTATCTAAAAAGAAAAAGCTAAAAGTCCTCGCTGGTAGGGGTGTTTATATCAACCCTTGGTTTTGCCCGGTAGCATGCGCCGCAAGACATCGTCCTTTTGCACAAAATGATGGTAGAGAGCAGCCGCGACGTGGATAGCAATTAATATCCAAAGTATCAGACCGCCGCTGATTTTTTTATGGAAATAATCCCAGGGCGCTTCCCAAACTTCCCACTCCAGACTGAAGGTTTCTAACACCCATTGACCAAATCCGGATTGACGAAAGCTGGGCAGCTGGAAAATCCCGTAATTTACCCCGCCGCCATAGCCCATCCAGCCAGTGATCGGCATGGCAAACATAAAGAAATAAAGTAACCAGTGCATGATCTTGGAAGAACGGTGTTGCCAACTCGGCATAGCGGGCAATTTGGGTTCCGGGTTAGTGAGCTTCCAGAACAGACGCAGAGAGGCCCACAAAAGCACACTCAGACCTATTGCCGTATGGTACATACGCGCCGTGCGCAAGACCGGGTCACTGGGGTCGTGACTGTCAACGATCCAATGAGGGAAGTAATAAGTGCAATAGGCACCGAGAAAACAAAGAGCAACTATCCAGTGCAACCATTTGGCCACACTGCCGTAATTAACTTCAGTATTGCGCAACATCCAGACAAATCCCCAACCTGATTCCGGCTTCAGCTCTTGATGGCAAAAACCTTTTTACAAATAACGCCGAGGTACAGCGTTAACAACAAACCGGCAAAAACCCCGCACCAATTGGCCAACAGGTCCTGCGGATCAAAATATCGAGTCGGCAAAAAGTTCTGAACCGTCTCCATAGCTGTGCCATAGATTAGAGCAAAGAGCAAAACAAACCAATGCCCTTTAAACTTAAGAAATGCCAAGCGAGCCGATATAAATAATAAAAAATTGCCTATAAAGTGCAGAAAATTGTCAGTGTTTCCCGGCGGCAGATGTACGGGCGTCGTAGCAAAGTAGGTAAAAATGGTAATGGCGGCGGCAAACTGTAACCAGAGCAACAATTGAGTTGCCGGATGAAAAACCAGGCCTTTGATTTGTTCAGCGGTCATCATCAGAATCAGCTTCGTCACCAATCAAGTGTCTGACAGATGGGGGCATTTCTTTTTTTACCTTGGCACCCAGAGCTTCCAGTTTGCTCACACGCCCCACCAGGTTGCCCTTACCCTCGGCTAACCGGTCGCGCGTCAGCTTATAAGCTTCCTGAGCCTTGTCGAGTTGATCACCGACCTTGTCCAAGGCTTCGAGCATACGTGCAAAGGCATCGTGCAGATTCCCGGCCTGACGGGCAATTTCCTGGGCATTGCGACTCTGTTTCTCGGTGCGCCACAGGGATTCTACGGTTTTCAGCATAGGCATCAGGGTGGTATGACTGACCAGAACCACACCCTTGGCGAAGGCGTCATCAAAAATCTGCGGGGATTCTTTCAGCGCC
>JBFHKI010000372.1:0-1606 GCA_041595415.1 Pseudomonadales bacterium
GTGATCATGCCTAAATCACCATGAAATGCTTCTCCCGGATGCAGAAAATAGGACGGTGTCCCAGTGCTCATAAGTGTTGCTGCGAATTTTTTCCCAATAATTCCCGACTTCCCCATACCACAAACACTCACTCTTCCTGTGTTTTTACTAAGAAGCACCGTAGCATTCTCGAAGCCGTCCCCAAGATTTTCTTTCGCCAAGACTAGCGCCTCAATTTCGCAATCAATAACTTTTTTAGCAACAGAAATAATATCTATTTTTCTTGTCATTTTCGCACCCATTAACATACCAGTTTCAACAACTAAATTTTCTAGGTTTGACTCACATGAAAGATCATCAGGTCGCGATGTAGTGAATTTCATGTGAAGAACTCTTTCTCAATTGTCGTCTAATTTTTTCCAAGATTGGGAAATAACCAATTCTTTAATCGCGAAACTTGTCAACACCTATTCAAGTCACCTGCCTAACAGTGTACGAGGCCTTAGAATCGCCTTCAGCGCCCATATCTGTCCTCGAACCGTACAATATCATCCTCGCCGAGATAGGAGCCCACCTGTACTTCTATAAGCTCTAGTGGCCTGCTTTCACAATTTTCTAAGGCATGCACGCAACCAATAGGAAGATAAACAGATTCGTTTTCTGAAAGCGCAATGGTCTCTGTATCTCGGGTCACCTTTGCTTTACCAGCTACCACCACCCAATGCTCCGCCCGATGATGGTGTTTTTGAAGACTGAGCTTTTCGCCAGCTTTTACGGTAATACGTTTAACCTGGAAGCGCTCACCAGCATCGATGGCGTCGTAATGCCCCCAAGGGCGATACACCACCCGATGAAACTCATGTTGGTTACCACCATTTATTTTTACGGCTTCCACCAAGCTTTTTACGCTTTGCACCGCCGATTTGTGGGCAATCAACAGTGCGTCTTTGGTGTCGATAATCACCAGGTCCTGAATGCCCAGCAAGGTTACCAGTCTTGCATCGCCCATCAGCATGCAATCGCTGGTATTTTGCATAATGGCTTCGCAGCCTTTTACCACATTGCCTTGCTCGTCTTTTTCCAGAATTTCCCACAGGCTGTTCCAGCTGCCTACATCGCTCCAGCCGGCATTCAGTGGAACCAGGGCGGCCTTTTGGGTTTTTTCCATCAGGGCGTAGTCCACCGAATTGTTGGCGGACTGGGCAAATTCGGTGGCCTCTACCCGCAGAAAATCCAGGTCATTGCGGACGTTTTTAGTTGCCCTTGCGCAGGGGGTGGCAATGTCAGGCGCGAAGCTTTGCAGTTCGTCCAGAAAATCCTGGGCACGGAACATAAACATGCCGCTGTTCCAGAGGTAGTCGCCAGATTCGATATATTCCTGCGCGGTTTTAAGGTCGGGCTTTTCAACAAATGACGCTACCTGATACTCGCCAGGCAAAGTGCCTTTCGGGCCTTTTTTGAGATAACCGTATCCGGTGTTGGCTTCGGTGGGCACTATGCCAAAGGTTACCAGTTTGCCGGTTTCGGCAATCCTCCGCAAGCCTGTTCATGTGCCCATGGCACCGGGGGGGCCATCGGCCTCCGGGTCGGCGGATCGGCAGGGCAGGGGATCCGACGGCCTCATCGA
>JBFHKI010000373.1:0-1585 GCA_041595415.1 Pseudomonadales bacterium
ATGGTGACCGATGAGCGCGCCAATCAATACCGCCAGAATCAACCAGAATTCGTAGAGATCAAGCTCAACATTGGCAAAGGCCGCACTGGCATCGAGGTAGTAGCCACGTTCTTCCAGTGCACCGAAAATAAAGATACCCAAAACAATAATGATGGATGAATACCAACCCCATTCGCGTCCACGAAGCACAGCTGCCATTAAAGGGGTAATAGGTGCGAGAACCATAACTGCGCTGTTGCTGCCCTGGGTCATGGCGGCAACCAGTAACAACGAGGCCACCCAGGCAACAATAAGTAAAACACCGGAAAAGCTCTGGGCCCAATTGCGTTTGATGGCGACATAAACCACAAACATGATAATGCACACCAATGAGGAAGCCAGTGTGGTCCGATCGAGCATTGAACCAATCTGCAAGCGAACCAGAAAACATATCGCCGCACCCAAACTAAGAAGACCGGCGGTCTTCTCATACAGTGCCGCATTTCTTGCCGCTTCAGGTGCACTGCGACCGGGATCCGGTTTTATTTTTTTTCTCATGCACTGATTCCTTGGTATGGCATCAAGGTTCAGTGTAGGCAGGAATAGCAAATTAGCCAATACAACAGACGGGCATTTAGCGACTTTTGTGCTAAATACTGGTCAATAAAGGGGCTTCCAGGTGATTTTTCAGGTACTGGATATTGTCTTCCAGACAGGCCATCTGCGGATCAATGGCATTTGCAACCCAGCCAGCCAGGGTCAATCCGCTCTGTTGAATGGCACGAACACTTAGCTCCGCATGGTTCAGGCAACCCAGTTTCATACCCACCACTAGCACAACAGGAATCTGCAGTTTTTGCGCAATATCGGCCATGGTCAAACCCTGACCTATGGGTGCAAACCAACCACCCGCACCTTCTACCACGACCGAATCGTGTTCTGCCCGTATGTTTTGGTAAGAGCGCAGAATTAAATCTGGATCGATATTACTGCCGCTGCGCTGCACCTCGATATGGGGAGATACCGGCCGTTCAAACAGATATGGATTGACCTGCTCATAACTGCTCTTACAACCACTGGTTGTCATCAGGGCACGCGCATCTTCATTGACCATTTTACCGTCCAGTAGATGCCCCCCCGCCGCTACCGGTTTCATTACTCCAACTCTTTGCCCCTGCTGCTTTAACATTTCTATCAACCTGAGGGCGACGTAGGTTTTACCCACATCGGTATCGGTGCCAGTAATAAAAAATGCCGCGGGTAATTTCATCGATGCTTCTCCAACAGGATATAGCCGGCCTGATAGCTGGAACAGTACTCCGCAGTCGGGAACTCTGCTTCCAGCGCCGCCACTAACTGGCCATAGACCTGTCGTCCCATAAGCCCCTGCCGTCTTTTTGGCCGGGCGTTGGTGGCACCCATTTGTTTTGTGCTCTGTAACAGATCGACCACGCTACTATGCTGAACCTTATATGTTTCGGTCTCACACCTCATCAAAACCAAACCCGCCTGTTCTGCCCGTGTAGAGAAATCACCCATAGAGGGCATGTAATGTAATGAATCTAATCCCAGACTTCCAAGGGCCGAATGCCATTCACCCAGAGTG
>JBFHKI010000374.1:0-1575 GCA_041595415.1 Pseudomonadales bacterium
AAATATTAATCGCGGCGCGACTGAGGACTATATGATGATCCCAACCACTTTGACGCCTGAGCATATTGCCCGTGAAGTTGAAGAGTATCGTCCCTATGAGGACCTGCAGGCTGATTTTAGTCGTGAAATGTTGAAATACGTTTCCCCTAAATAAGTGGCTTTTCTTGAGCGCTTTGTTGTAATCGAATACGGATTCCATACAAAGCAAGGGGCAAAGATGTTCTTTGCCCTTTTCGGTGGGCGGCCTTTGCCGACCTGGAACAGTTAAATTCTATTGCCAAAAATCGAGCGTACCGATCTCGGGCTTACTCCCGTTACTCTCTTCATTTTGATTGTTCAGATTGGAAACACTGAGACCCAGTAAACGGCAGGGCCTTTTTCCCAACTCAGTTTTTTTAATCAACTCGGGTACCAGCTGCATCAGCTGATCAGATTCCTGGATAAGGTGATTGCAGGAATGGGCGCGGGTAATTTGAGTAAAGTCGTTGTACTTCACTTTGAGTGTAAGGGTCTTGGCCATAATCTCGCGCTTCTTGAGGAGTTCTGAAATTTGCTCGGCAATGCTTCGAAGTCTCTGCTGTATTTCTTCGAGATCGGTGAGATCAGTGCCAAAGGTATTTTCTTTGCCAATGGATTTTCGAATCCGGTTGGGACGCACTGGGCGGTCGTCTATACCGCGAGCGATGCGATAGTAATAGCTGCCGGATTTGCCGAACACCCTGATGAGTTCCTGTTCCGTCCAGGTCCGCAAATCGGCACCGGTTTGAATACCGTATTTATGCATTTTCCGCTCAGTGGCTTTGCCTACACCATGAAACTTGCGTACCGGTAGCCCGGCGACAAATTCTTCCGCCTGTTCCGGGCGAAGCACAAAAAGACCGTCGGGTTTATCCATATCCGAAGCGATCTTGGCCAGAAACTTGTTGTAAGAGACGCCAGCCGAAGCCACCAGGTTGATGCGTTCCTTGACCTTTTGTTTTATCTGCCTGGCGATCAGAGTCGCTGAGCCTCGACACTGCTGACAGTCGGTCACGTCCAGATAGGCTTCATCGAGGGACAGCGGCTCAATCAGTTGAGTGTATTCGCGGAATATTTCGTGCAGTTGTCGCGAGGCCTCGCGGTAGGCTTCGAAGCGGCCTTTGACAAAGATGGCAGCGGGACACAGGCGGTAGGCACGTGAAGAAGGCATAGCCGAGTGAATACCGAATACCCGTGCTTCGTAGCTGCAGGCCGCCACCACGCCACGACTGTTCGGTGGACCGCCAACAATCACCGGTTTGCCTCGTAGCTCGGGATTATCCCGCTGCTCGACAGCGGCAAAGAAGGCATCCATATCTACATGGATAATTTTTCGCTGGGGTGGTGACCTTTGCTGCATAAATACCTGTTAACCAGAATCGAGCTACCAGAAAACCCGATTGCACCCCACAGCTTAAAAGCTAACTGAGTATCTGCAACAGCTTTTGTGCATGTTCGGCAGCATTGAGACCGAGATGGGTGAGATACCCGCCGTCCACCTGAGATATCAGACCCTTGTCGAACAATCTCAGGCTGGCCGCTATAACATCTGGCTCG
>JBFHKI010000375.1:0-1545 GCA_041595415.1 Pseudomonadales bacterium
GCAAGCATCCCCTTTAGTTGATCAAAGGCTTTGTTTCTGATCTGTAGCCAAACACCCTGGCATTCCATTTTGTTCGGAGTCTCCTGGACGTAGCCACCATCGCCAAGCGATATCAGCTTTTGCGTGGCTGTCTTCCAGTCCGAGTAGCAAACGCAAAGCATCTCAAGGGCGGTTTCGTCGATTTTTGCTATCAGGCCAAGTCGATAAAGTCCTTGTGTTATGTCAGACCACTTGCCGATAGCGACCTCCGTGAGGCCTTCCGGCATTTCTGGTATTTCCACCGGCACGTCTCGAATGCCAGCCAGATTTAAATTCTTTTTGCTCGGGTTGCCCCTCAGAGCGTGAACATTATCAGGATATGGTGCTGGCCCTCTCTGTCCCATGATGTAATCCTCTTAGGGTATACCCCCCCTCTGAAACTCCCGCTTGCAAACAAATAGAAGACGACGCGGTCTTCGATTCATACTATTACGACTTTTTGCTACCCCCCACCCCTTCTGTTCCAATGGTGGTTTGGGTCGACAGGTGTGCCGTTTTCATCGCAGCCAGCAATAGTCCCGCTCTTTTCGTATTTCTGCTTGTAGCTGTTGTGGCAATGATCACAAAGCGATTGAAGATTACCGAAATAAAACTTGGCTGGATCCCCGCGGTGTGGCTCGACATGGTCTGCCACATTGGCGGCGACAACCTCACCAAGCTCTTCATGCCGCTTGCAAAACGGCTCACTACTGAGCTGCCCAAGCCGCCGAATCTTCCACGCCTTACTGTTGTAAAGATGCTTCCACTGGCTCACTGGTTGGGTTTGCTTGCCAGGCTTTCTTGCTTTAACTTGTAGTTCAGGTGCTGATATCGCCAGTTCAACAGGAACGTGGCCACACCGAGCACAGCACCGAACAGCATCATCCACTCACTGACAGCCAAACCGCCCAACACAGTGACACCAGCACCACCTATGGCCATCTGCCGGGTGGTGTGCTCAGCCGTATCCAGAAGGTTACGGGCGGCCTCACTGTGCACATGCCGACCGGCAGCAATAGCCAGTGCAGCAGCAATCATCATGAATAATCTCTTCAATTTTTCCATGCGTTATCCGCGGGCATAAAAAAACCCGCAAGCGGTGCTGTGCGGGTTTTAGGTAGACTTTCTGCGAGTGTGGGGAATTCTAGGGCACCTTCCGAGAAAATGTCAAGGATTTTCTCGGAAACCTATTTTTAGGCCGCTTTATCAAACAAATTCCGGCGCGTCAGATAATCACAAACCGGCACCAACGCATCGGCTGCCATCCTGCTGATACGATCATCAACCACCTGGTACCGCCGACCATAAGCGTTCTTCACACCAAACAGATCAGCGCTCATGCCCAAATGCTTGGCAACCCCTGCCTTGGTCAACTTCGCCCGGTTAAAGCCGCGCTCACGCGTCAGATACAGCATGTGAGTGATCATGCGCAACACCGCAGCGGCCTCAGCATACGACTTTGGCGCCAGCTTCTGATTATCCATGTGATACACCATATCCTGGAACAACACCGCCTGGGCCCACTCC
>JBFHKI010000376.1:0-1538 GCA_041595415.1 Pseudomonadales bacterium
GGACGGGCATTCTAATCAGACTGACAGTTTTTTTCCATGACTCAAATTGCCTATTTATCAGCTAATCACCAAAAAAATAACCCTTCAATTTGTAGGAAATACCAGTCGCTTCATCCCGCCCCTGTAACCGACCGGCTATTTGCCTGAAACAGAAGCAATTACTACAATGCGCTCCGCAACAAACCAACCAGGCTCTGGATTTACGTTCCAGCCCGCTGAGGAAAAATATGTCCAAGATCGTCGTTTGCGCGCTGTATAAATTTGTGCGCCTCGAACATTTCGAATCACTTCGCCAACCCCTCCTGGATTTGATGTTATCCGAATCTGTACGCGGTACTTTGCTGCTGGCCAAAGAGGGAATTAACGGCACCATCGCTGGCAGTCGCGAAGGCATTGATGCGGTGCTCAACCATCTGCGTCAAGTGCCTTTGCTCGACCCGCTGGACACCAAAGAGTCCTACCATGAAGAAATGCCCTTTCTGCGCTCCAAGGTGAAGCTGAAAAAAGAGATTGTCACCATGGGTGTCGAGGGTATTGATCCAAACCGGACCGTTGGCACCTATGTTAAACCACAGGACTGGAACCAGCTGATCAGCGATCCCGAAGTGTTGCTTATCGATACGCGCAATGACTACGAGGTGGAAATCGGCAGCTTTGAAAATGCCCTGAATCCGGAAACCACCAGTTTCCGGGAGTTCCCCCAATATGTGAAAGAAAACCTCGACCCGGAAAAACACAAAAAGGTCGCCATGTTCTGTACCGGTGGTATCCGCTGTGAGAAATCTACCGCCTACCTGAAGGAACAGGGTTTTGACGAGGTCTATCATCTTCAGGGCGGTGTTCTGAAATATCTGGAAGAAGTTCAGGAATCAGAATCCCTCTGGCGTGGAGAATGTTTCGTATTCGATGACCGTGTGGCGGTAAACCACAGTCTGGAAAAGGGTCAGTACGATCAGTGCCACGCCTGCCGTTACCCCATTACCGAAGAGGACAAACTCAAGCCCCAGTACCAGCAGGGTGTCAGCTGTCACCGCTGCTACGACAGACTGACCGAAGAGCAGAAAGGCCGGTTTGCCGAACGGGAGAAACAGATACGTCTGGCCGAAGCACGAGGCGAAGCTCACTTGGGAACTGAATCTTTGGAGGCGATGGAAAAACACCGCCTGCAAAAACAACAGGAACGAGAGCGCCAAAAACGCTCCAATCTTGCCAAGGCTTAATCGATACCGATAAAGCCGCCGGACTGGTGTGCCCAAAGAGTGGCGTAGATTCCACCCAGATCAATCAGCTCCTGATGGGTACCACTTTCAACAACCCGTCCCTCATCCAGAACCAGTAGTCTGTCCATCATGGCAATGGTCGACAGACGGTGGGCGATAGCAATAACTGACTTATTCTCCATCAAGCGGTTGAGGCTTTTCTGGATGGCCGCTTCGGCTTCGGAGTCAAGAGCCGAGGTGGCTTCGTCCAGAACCAGAATAGGCGCATTTTTCAACATGACTCGGGCAATGGCAATTCGTTGACGCTGTCCACCGGAC
>JBFHKI010000377.1:0-1538 GCA_041595415.1 Pseudomonadales bacterium
ATAACACCCTGGAATTTCCCCATTGCAATCCCTGCCTGGAAAATTGCTCCAGCGTTGGCTTATGGGAATTCAGTGGTATTCAAACCAGCCAGCGATGTACCTGGTTGTGCTTGGGCCCTTTCGGAAATAATCAGTCGTTCGGGCTTGGAGGAAGGCGTATTTAATCTTGTAATGGGCTCTGGTAGCAAAGTTGGGAGCACCTTGCTGAATGATAAACGAGTGAGAGGGATAAGTTTTACTGGCTCTGAGGTAATCGGTAAAACTGTTGCCCAGGAATGTTCTGCAAGAGGGGCAAAGTTTCAAATTGAAATGGGCGGTAAAAATCCGTTAGTTGTAATGGAGGATGCTCTGCTCGAGAACGCAGTGGAATGTGCAGTTAACGGAGCATATTTTTCAACGGGGCAACGATGTACCGCTTCGTCCCGCATTATAGTAACGGACGGAATATATGAGGCTTTTGTTGAAGCGACACTGGAAAGGCTTCAGCATCTACATGTGGATAATGCCTTGTTAGACGGGGCTCAGATGGGGCCTGTCGTCAATAAAAAACAATTAGAGCAGGATCTCGACTATATCAAGATAGGAGTCGAGGAAGGCGCAGAGTTGGCATTTGGCGGGGAGATTCTGGAGAGGAAATCATCGGGGTTTTATTTATCGCCGGCGCTCTTTGTTGATACCGATAACCAGATGCGGATTAACCAAGAAGAAATATTTGGCCCGGTCGCCAGCATTATCAAAGTAACCGATATCGAAGAAGCACTGAGTGTTGCAAATGATACGCATTTTGGTTTGTCCGCAGGAATCTGCACCCAGTCGCTAAAAAGCGCGAGTTTGTTCAAGCAGAAAAGTCAGGCGGGTATGGTAATGGTTAATCTGCCAACTGCGGGTATCGACTACCACGTTCCATTTGGTGGTGTGAAAGGATCGAGCTTTGGTTCCCGTGAACAGGGAAGCTTCGCTAAAGAGTTCTATACCGAGATAAAAACAACCTACACATTCCCACTTTAAAAGAGATAGAAATGCTTACACCAAAAGAATTTGCGGACAAGTTGGCGCAGTTGTATGAAGAAAATTTCGGAAACCAGCCGCACGGTGCGTATCAAATTTACCGGCAGGATTTGGTTGAGATAACTGGCAGGCCATTGATACACCAAACAGTGATAGAAGACGTGGCCGATTGGCTGGTTCTATTAGGCTTGATTCTGATCGATAGAGGCGACCTGTTTATTGTCGTCCGTTATGACTATTTCGAGCAAGTGAGAAAAGTTCCTGAAGACATTATTGTTAAGCATTCCCACCCTGTCGATTATGGTGGCCCTTATAGTACTTAACCGGTTCATGGAGATTGGGCATCAACCTGGTTAATGATGCAATGATGGTCTGGCAATTGGTTTTGTAGCGCTGGCCATTCTGGAATGGCTTCAGCCATTTAGTCTGGAGTGGCGCCAGAAAAGGTCTTCTCCAACCAGCCCGAAGAGGGGATACCACAGCTAAATCAACAGTCAGGCCAGCAAGCAGAATAATCAGATCTAATTCTG
>JBFHKI010000378.1:0-1470 GCA_041595415.1 Pseudomonadales bacterium
CGATTATGTAAACAACTACGATTTAACGGTTCCGGTTAAAGCGGAACTGGATACCAGTACGACCAGCACCTCTTTGGGAGCCATAGGTATTGCCCTGAGTGGCACCCCCATATTTAACGATCAGGAGGGTACCGGAGACCTGTCCACTGGTGTGGCTCAAGGGCTGGACTACAGCGGAGCACATACCGGCCCCGAGACCTATCACTACCATTTGGAGCCTCGGGCAATTTCCTATGATGACGATGGTCTGGTCGGGATTATTTCCGACGGATTTTTTATCTATGGGCGTAAATGTTACTCCACTGGCGATTACCCCACGGACTTGGACGAGTCCAATGGTCACGTCTCAATTACCCAGCATACTGGCGCAGATCCTGAAAATGCCGAATACCATTATCACATCGATCAAGACCCCTACCTGAGTGGTGATTACTACCTGATTTTCCCGGGTGACTATCAGGGCACACCCAATGCAATTCGCTAAACTCTATCCCGGGGTGGTGCTCGGCACTACCCTGTTTGTCTCGGCGGTTGTTGCCATATATAGCTGGCAACAATCGCACAAGCCCTTGGTCGTGGATGACGCGGCTGTCTCGATAAGCCTGTCCGGAGAGCGGATATATCAGGGCGAGCCACTAACCGGACAAGCGGTAACTTTTTACCCCAGCGGCCAAATAGCAACAGCTGATGAATTTGTTGAGGGTCGGCGCCAGGGATACGCACGAAACTGGTTCGAAAACGGCGTAATGGCTTATGAAGTTTTCTACTCAGCCGAACAAAAACAAGGTCTGGAAAAAAGCTGGTGGGCCAATGGCAAGCTGCGTTACCAACTGAATTTTGTCGATGGTTTACAGGAAGGTGAAGGCTGGCACTGGTATCGCAGTGGTGCCAAATTCAAAAAATCCAATCACCTAGCAGGTCAGCCAGTGGGAATTCAGCAGGCTTGGCGGGAAAACGGGGAACTATTTTCCAATTTTGAATACCGAAACGGACGGATATATGGGCTTAGAAAAGCAAACACATGTGTCGGGATTGAAGATGAGCAAATCTCACTGGAGTACTACGATGAACAGGCTGGTTAGTATCTCTGTGCTAATCCTTTTTGCAGCGTTTTCTGCCCTGTCGGCCGCCGAAAGCCTGCCCTATTACAACAGTGAAGAATTTACCCCGCACGGGATCGAAACAAACAGTGAAGAACTGGAAGAATTTCACCAGATACCATCCTTTAGCTTTATCAATCAGGACGGCGACCGAATCACTGACAGAAGTTTTGAAAACAAGATTTATGTGGCTGGCTTCTTTTTGTAGAGCCGCAAGAATGCGCTCAGCGTAATTGGATTGAATCCAAGAGCTTAAAAAGCGGGTTGGTACCGAAAGATGGGCGAGATCGTCGACCACTTCCTCGAGTTCAAGCCGGGCGAACCAGCTGGTGAACACATCATCGCCAACGCCAGCGCGCAAAATTGCACG
>JBFHKI010000379.1:0-1349 GCA_041595415.1 Pseudomonadales bacterium
CAGAGGGCGGCGGCTCTCGGATTCAGCAAGCTTGTCGGTTATTGCCGCGCCAATTTTGGAAATATTGCTACCGGAAACACCGGCAATTCCCAAAGCGATGGCCGGTTCACCGTTGCTGAGAAAAATACTGTTCGGCGGTGTCTGGTAACCACGCCAAACTCTGGCTATATCGGATAGATAAATAACTCGCCCATCGTTGGATGTCGAAACCAACAAATTGCGAATAGCATCCACAGAATCGATGTCTCCGGATGGATCTATAACAATGCGTTGATCCCCAACCAGCACATTGCCAGCGGAAACTACCGCGTTTTGCTGACTGAGAGCGCTGTAGACAGCCTGCAGGTTTACCCCAAGGGATGCAGCGGTCTCTCGGGATACCTCAACAAAAATCGCCTCGCTCTGCTCACCGGCCAGAATAACCTTGGCGATACCTTCGACCTGCAATAATTCACGCTGCAACTCCTTGGCGTATTGGCGCAGCTCTGCCGGACTATACCCAGCCCCGGTAATGAAGTAATACATGCCATAGACATCGCCAAAGTCATCGTAAACAACCGATGTTTGTGTGCCGGGCGGCAGTGAAGACTGTGCATCGCTGATCTTGTTACGCAATTTTGTCCAGACAATTTGCAGATCTTCCTTGTTTTTGGAAAACTCGAATTTGATCTCCACCTGAAGCTCGGAAAGCCCATCTGAAGAGGTAGATATAATCTCATCCACTTCCTGCAATTCCTGTATGGCACGTTCCAGCGGTTCACTCACCTCCTCGGCCACTTCTTCCGGACTGGCGCCCGGGTAAGCAGTGTAAATCTGTGCAACCCGAATGGTGAATTCCGGATCTTCAAAACGAGGCATATCCCGATAGGCTGAGATACCACCGACAATAATCAACAGAATGGCTATACCACTTAGCAACTGGTTGCGAATAGTGAGATCGACAATATTCATATTAATTATCCCAAGGGCGGACGTTCATGCCCTCGGACAAATAAGAAGTCCCCGCAGCAACAATACTCTCGCCGGCACTTAGGCCACTGATGGCTAATAGATTATCTCCAACGCCCTCCGCCAACTCGATACGTCGCTGTGTAACTGTCATCAACTCGGCGTCATATACCCATACATACTGTTCATCCGCTGTACCAAATACGGCGCTCAGGGGGACATTTACTCCGGATGGCGTACTGCCATGGTTAACCCTTGGAAAATCCGAGATTTCCAACGTGGCGTTCATACCAGGCAAGATCAGAACCTCTTGAGGGCGTTCAAACAGAAAGGACACTTCGTAGGTCTGCGATGCCGAATCAGCGATGGCTTCGGCCTCTTTAAAATAAGCATCAAATTCC
>JBFHKI010000380.1:0-1281 GCA_041595415.1 Pseudomonadales bacterium
CATTAGCATAGAGGCCAGGGTTATCCGGATACCCAGAGCATAATATAGGCGTTTTTTGGGATCGCCCTGGTCTTTGACCAGGAAGTAAAATCCGGTGGAAAGGCTGGCGATTACGGCGATCAGGAGTACAACTATGATGATTTTTAACATGAAAAAATTGTCCCGCATAAATTTTGCGGCACATTTAACCATGTGGGCAGAGAATAGTTGAACTTTCCATCAGATTTTAAGTGGCAGCCGAACTGGAAAATACTGGTTTTTGTCGGGCTGTTTCTCCCTTTGACGATAAGTTTGGGATTTTGGCAGCTGGACAGAGCCGCACAAAAAAAAGAGATTCTGCAGGCTCAAAGTATGCAGCAAGAACTTGAGCCGATTAGCAACGGTGAGTGGCAGGAAGATCGGGCTAATCATCTGCGCCGCGTGGTTCTACAGATGAATCTGGATCCAGACAAATACCTGCTGTTGGCCAATCGTCTGATGGACGGTCAGGTTGGTTATGAAGTGATTTCTTTGGGTTATCTATCCACACAAGGCGGCACACCAATTTTGATCAATCGCGGCTGGGTGGAAGCCTCATTGGATCGGTCGCAATTACCGGAAATCAAGACACCTGTGGGCCTTCAGCTGGTAACTGGTTATTACTATTGTCCGGAGGCTAATAGCATGATTCGGCAGTCAGCAGAATTTGATGGCAATTGGCCGGCAATACTGTACGCGGTAGATACTTCTGCTATGCAAGTTGTATTTAATGCATCAGAGCGGCCTCTGGCTTGTGAAGTGCGAATTGACCCCTCATCGCCATTGAGCTTTAAAGTGCGCTGGGAAGTAGTCAATCAGACAGAAGCAAAGCATATTGGTTACGCTGTACAGTGGTTCTTGATGGCCTTTGCCCTTATCATTCTGGCCCTTTTTTCCAATTCCAATCTGGGAGCTTTTTTTCGTCGTGGAACCAACTATCAATAATCAGGCACCGGATCAGCACAATCGAGGAAAGGGTGAAAAACCCTGGCCGCTTATCGTCATGCTGGTCATGCTTTTTTCGGTTATCTTCGCCGGATTTATTCTGGTACCTAAAACTGAGGAGCAAAAGTTGCGCTGGCTTTCCCTGCTGGGTACCAACAACTATGGTGAGTTGATGAATCCGCCGTTGGACCTGTCCAATCAGTTAATGGATAGCGAGGGAAATAATTGGTCAGCTGACCTGGATACACCCTGGAAGCTGGTACTGATAAATGAGGGCGCCTGTGCCGAAGCTTGCAGGGAGATGTCGGACTTTATTAC
>JBFHKI010000381.1:0-1228 GCA_041595415.1 Pseudomonadales bacterium
AAAGGCTACCGCTGCACCACCCCATACTTCCGCACATACGCGTGTCAGCGCCGCCGTCAATGTGGTTTTACCGTGATCCACGTGTCCAATCGTACCCACATTCACATGCGGCTTACTTCGCTCAAACTTCTCTTTTGCCATTTCAATAGCCTCGGTTTAAATCAATGGTTATGGTATTAACAGAGCCGGATAACTCTAGCTCGATCGTTCAATAATGGCCTGGGCCACGTTGTTGGGAGCTTCCGCATACTTACAGAATTCCATTGTATAGGTAGCTCGTCCCTGGGTTGCTGAACGCAGGTCGGTAGCGTACCCAAACATCTCACCCAGTGGAACTTCGGCATCAATCACCTTGCCACTGGCGTTTTCGTTCATGCCGAGAATCAGGCCGCGACGGCGATTCAGATCGCCTACCACATCCCCCATATTCTCTTCTGGTGTGACCACTTCAACAGACATTACGGGTTCCAATAACACCGCTCCACCCTGTTCGGACAGCTCCTTAGTCGCCATGGACGCAGCAATCTTAAAGGCCATCTCGTTGGAGTCAACATCATGGAAAGATCCATCGTACAAAGTTGCCTTCAGACCAAGCAGCGGATATCCGGCCAGCACACCATTTTGCATCTGCTCTTCAATACCCTTTTGTACAGCTGGAATATATTCCTTGGGCACTGTGCCACCGACAATCTCGTTTACAAACTCCAGCCCTTCGGTTTCGGTTGGTTCGAATTTGACCCAAACGTGACCGTATTGCCCACGACCACCGGACTGGCGAACAAATTTGCCTTCAATTTCACAGGTGTTTTTAATCGCTTCACGATAGGCTACCTGCGGCTTGCCAATGTTAGCCTCAACGCCGAATTCCCGACGCATACGATCAACAATGATATCCAGGTGCAGTTCACCCATACCGGAAATAATTGTTTGACCGGTTTCTTCATCGGTCTTGACTCGAAATGAAGGATCTTCCTGCGCCAGTTTGCCCAGCGCTACGCCCATCTTTTCCTGATCTGGCTTGGATCTGGGTTCTACCGCTACAGAGATAACCGGTTCGGGGAACTCCATACGCTCCAGTACTACAATTTTACTGGGGTCACAGAGGGTATCTCCGGTGGTAACATCCTTGAGGCCTACAGCGGCGGCGATATCACCGGCAAGTACTTCTTTGATTTCTTCACGACTGTTGGCGTGCATTTGTACCATTCGACCAACCCGTTCTTTTTTC
>JBFHKI010000382.1:0-1166 GCA_041595415.1 Pseudomonadales bacterium
CCAAGCTTTGTCGGAGCTTCTTTTGTATAGACAAAAAAACCTTGTCCAAGGCACTTTTCTGCATTAATCCCCCCAATAAATTACGACCTCATTGGGTCGAATTTTTTGGGATTGTAGAAGCAGAGACAAAACTAAGCAAAGTTAAAAATTGAGTGGCAGCCAGCCAGAATAATCAATAGCCGGCGACCAGAACAAAAAAAGCCCCGATAAATCGGGGCTTGAATGGCTATGAATGATCGTTCTTGAGATTAGAAATCCATAGTCAGGGATACACCAATTTCTCTAGGTCTGGCAACAACACCCTGATCCACTCCGGCAAGAACCGCAGCAAAACCTCCAAGACGATACCATTGGTTGGTCAGGTTAGTACCAAAGACAGCCAAGCTGTAGTTACCACTTGGTGGTGTATAGGTTACCCGCCCACTGAGCAGTCCGTAGGCTTTGTTGGGCCCCTGAACTGTCTGGAAGACTTCTTCGGTAAATGTCTCAAAATCATCGATCCATCCCCAATCCAAACGGGATACAAAGGCACCTCCACCCTGTACGGTTTTATCCCACTGAAAACCAACGCTGTAAGAGTTTTCTGGAGAGAACGGGAAGGTGGTACCGACATTAATTGCCGTTACGGAGTCACCAACTTCAGTATATTCCGTATTTAGCTGGCCGTAGGTAAAGTCCATGCTGAGTTCGTCATTGATGAACCAGGTGCCTTCTATCTCGAGTCCTGAAATTTCGGCAGCACCAGCATTATTGGTGCTCATAACGCCTGGCACCAGAGTTTCACCTACCTGGATATCATCCCAATCGCCCCAAAAATAAGTGGCGTTGAGGCGCAACATACTGTCCATCAGGTCGGAGCGTACTCCAATTTCTCTGTTGGTGAGCTTCTCAGATGTGTAAGGGAAAATACCGTTCTGCGGTAATGCCGTGTTGTAGGTATTGTTTATACCACCACCGTTAAAACCTTCAGCTTGTCCCAGATAAACCATAACGTCATCGTTGACCTGATACTGAATGGCCAATCGCGGTGTAGTTTCAGTAAATTCGCCTTTGGTAATCAGATCGGAACCATCCGGAAATTGCAGAAGCGTTCCTGTAGTACTGTACAAGGGCGTATTGAAGTCTGCCGCGGTAATAGGTACAGGGTCGTATGAACGGTTCTCAAC
>JBFHKI010000383.1:0-1032 GCA_041595415.1 Pseudomonadales bacterium
GGCCTTGGGCACCAATACACAAACCCGCCATCTGGCGGGTTTTTTTGTGCCTGTCTGGTATGTGCCAAAGATTTTTATCCGGGCTTCAGGTTGGTCTCCGAAGTTTTGAGCAGATCCTCAAGTGTTAAGTAATATTTAGTTTGTGCGTATTTTCTGCATACTTTGGTGAATTTATTTGATAGGGTGGCTTTGTCGGAGCAAATCTGAACAAAAAAGGGGAGGCTCTACGCAAGGATGTATTGGGGGTATCGGCACTTAAAAAAATCAATTGGTGCTGGTGGATGCTTATAAAAAATAGGGGAAAAATATGATAAATATCACTACCAGCTCGTCTGGTTATTCGTGTACCCGAAAATTCAGTAATTCAAATTGGCTTGTAGCCTCTATTGTAGGAAGTTGCATTGCGTTACCTTCTGCGCAGGTGTTTGCGCAGGATGGAGCACAACGCAGGGCTTTGGAAGAGATACTGGTAACTTCGCGGCGTTATGAGGAAAGTATTACCGACGCGCCATTGGCCGTTGCTGTGATGAGCACGGAATTCTTGGAAGAAAATCAGGTGGATAGTATTCAGGATATTCTTGAGCTGACGCCTGGTGCCGACTGGGGACAATTCGCCAAGGCTCAGCCTGGTTTGTCTCTCCGGGGTATCGCAGGTGGCTCTTACGGTAATGCGAGTTTGGAGCATGCCGTTTCTGTTGTTTCCGACGGAGTGCCGTTAACCAAAGCCTTTATGATGACGATTCCGGCATATGATCTGCAAAGGGTTGAGGTTTTACGCGGCCCTCAAGGGACTACCTTTGGCCGGAACGCTACCCTGGGAATGATGCATTTTATTTCGGCACGCCCCAGTCAGGAATTTGGTGGAAGCATGCAAATGACCACCGGAGAAAGAGGTTTATTCGGTGTTAGTGGGCATATCAACGGTGCAATTAATGATGAGCTGTCGGCTCGATTGGCAGTTGATTACAGTGATGCGCCAGGTTCTATGGAAGATGCCCAAACCGGCGATATGCTCGAAGATGCGGAATACAC